>DASQKY010000022.1 GCA_035630295.1 Acidimicrobiales bacterium
GGGCGGCGTTGGCCACGTCGGCCCACTCCCGGTGCGAGAGGGTGGTCTGGGCCAGCAGCGCGACGGGCTGCTCGGACTCGGCGAGGGCGGCGACGTCGTCGGCCGTCTCGACGAGATCGATCGACGCCGGCGCCACCGCCATCGTGCCGACGGCCTCCTCGTGGCCCTCGTGGCCGACGTAGACGATCCGGAAGCCCTTGCCCGCGCGCACCTTCACCTCGTGGTGGACCTTGGTGACGAGCGGGCACACGGCGTCCACGACGTAGCCGCCGCTGGCTCGGGCCGCGGCCACGACCTCGGGCGCCGAACCGTGGGCGGAGAGCATGATCGGCCGGCCCGGGGGAACCTCGGCGATGTCGTCGACGAACACCACGCCCAGCGCCCGGAAGCGATCGACCACCAGCTGGTTGTGGACGATCTCGTGGTAGCAGTACACCGGGGGGTCGAACGCCCGCACCATCCAGGCCAGGGCCTTGATGGCCATCTCCACCCCGGCGCAGAACCCCCGGGGCTCGGCCAGCAGGACACGGTCGACGGCCATCGGTCCCGAGCCTACCGACGGGGAAGGGAGGCCCGGCCAGGTCGCCTCGTAGACTCGCGCCGCCATGTCCTCGCCCCGTGTCGTCGCCGTCGTCCCCGGATCGCCGGCCCAGCGGGCCGGCGTGGCCGTCGACGACGAGGTGCTGGCCGTGGACGGCGAGTCGCCCCGCGACGTGATCGAGTGGCGCTGGCTCACCGACGAGCCCGATCCCGTGCTGGAGCTGCGGCGGGGCGGCCTGGAGCTCACCGTCGAGGTGGCCAAGGCGGCCGGGGAGCCCCTGGGCGTGGAGGTCCACTCCTCGCTCTTCGACCAGGTCCGCACGTGCGACAACCACTGCGAGTTCTGCTTCATCTACCAGCTCCCGCCGGGGATGCGGAAGAGCCTGTACCTGAAGGACGACGACTACCGGCTGAGCTTCCTGTACGGGAACTTCACCACCCTCACCCGCTTCACCGAGGCCGACCTGGAGCGGGTGGTGACCGAGGGCATCAGCCCCCTCAACGTGAGCATCCACGCCACCGACCCCGAGGTGCGGGCGGCCATGCTCCGCAACCGGCGCGGCGCCACCAGCCTGCGCTGGCTGCGGGCCCTGCTCGACCACGGGGTGGAGGTCCACGGCCAGGTGGTGTGCTGCCCCGGGATCAACGACGGCGCGGTGCTGGCCGACACCCTGGCCGGCATCCTGGACCGCTACCCGGAGCTGGCCTCGGTGTGCGTGGTGCCCCTGGGGGTCAGCCGCCACAACCCCGAGCCCCGCATGCGGCCCTCGACGGCGGCCGAGGCGGCCACCGTGCTCGACCTGGTCCACGCCGCCCAGGACCGGTTCCTCGGCCTGCTGGGCCGGCGCCTGGTCTTCGCGGCCGACGAGTACTACCTGCTGGCCGGGCGCCCGTTCCCGCCGGCCGAGGCCTACGAGGGCTTCGCCATGCACGAGGACGGGGTGGGCATGGCCCGCACCTTCGAGGCCGAGTTCACCGGCCGGGCCGCGGCGGAGGGAGCGGGCGGCTCCGGGGAGGGGACCACCGCGGGCGCCCCCGGCTTCTTCGCCTGGGCCGACGCCGCCGAGACCGGCCGGGCCACCCGCTACGAGGCGGCCGGCGACCTGGGCGCCCCGCCCGAGGGCTACCGGACCGACCGCCTGGCCCCGGCCGCGCCCTCCGGCTCCGCCCCGGCCGTCGCCGTGCCCGGCGGGGGCGGGGTGGCGGTGGCGCTGCGGGCCCGGCCCGACGCCCCGGTGGGCATCCTCACCGGGCCCTACGGGGCCCGGGTGCTGGAGCCCCTGGTGGCCGCCCTGGGCCGGGACGACGTGCGGGTGGTGGCGGTGGACAACCGGTACTTCGGGGGCAACGTGGCCGTGGCCGGGCTGATGGTGGGCCAGGACCTGGCCCGGGCCCTGGCCGCCGAGCCGGCCGGCCACCGCTACCTGTTGCCCGACGTGTGCCTGTCCGGCGGCCGCTTCCTGGACGGCACCGGGCCGGACGACCTGCCCCGCCCGGTGGAGGTGGTGGCCACCGACGGCGTCGCCCTGCGGCAGGCCCTGCGTGCCCCCGTCGCCGCCTGATGGCGACCCGCCCGTGATCGCCCCGCCCACCCCATGACGCCTCCGACGGCCCGAGAGCAGACCGATGCCCGAGCGTGACCCCTCCCCCGATGCGGCCCGACCCCGCCCCACCGCGGCCGAGCGCAAGCCCCTCAGCCCGGCGGCCGCCGCCGCGGCTGCGGCCGAGCGCCCGCCCCGGCCCGGGCTGCCCCGGGTGGCCATCGTGGGCCGCCCCAACGTGGGCAAGTCCACCCTGGTCAACCGCATCATCGGTCGGCGCGAGGCCATCGTCGAGGAGCGCCCCGGGGTGACCCGGGACCGCAAGGAGGTGGAGGCCGAGTGGATCGGCCGCTCCTTCACCCTGGTCGACACCGGGGGCTGGATGGTGGGCGGCTCCAGCCTGGACGACAAGGTCAGCCGCCAGAGCGAGCAGGCCATCCGGGAGGCCGACGCCGTCCTGCTGGTGGTCGACGCCACCGTGGGCGTCACCGACGACGACGACCGGGTGGCGACCCTCCTGCGGGGCTTCGACGTCCCGGTGTTGGTGGTGGCCAACAAGGTCGACGGCACCAGCCGCGACCACATGGTCTGGGACCTCATGAGCCTGGGCCTGGGTGAGCCCCACGCCGTGAGCGCCCTCCACGGCCGGGGGACGGGCGACATGCTCGACGAGCTGGTCCGGGTGCTGCCCGAGCCGGCGCCGGAGCCCGGGGCCGGGGCGGGACCGGCCGGGTCCCCCGACGGCGACGACGAGGACCGAGCCGTGGCGGTGGCCATCGTGGGCCGGCCCAACGTGGGCAAGTCGACCCTGTTCAACCGGCTGATCGGCGAGGAGCGCTCGGTGGTCCACGACCTGGCCGGCACCACCCGGGACACGGTCGACACCGTGGTCGAGACGGAGGCCGGCCCCATCCGCTTCGTCGACACCGCGGGCATGCGCCGCCGGTCCCGCATCGACGAGCACACCGAGTACTACTCCCTGGTCCGGGCCCTCCAGGCCGTCGACACCGCCGACGTGGCCCTGCTGGTCATCGATGCCACCGAGGGCATCACCCACCAGGACCAGCGCCTGGCCGAGCGGGTCGACGCCGCCGGCTGCCCGGTGGTGGTCCTGCTCAACAAGTGGGAGACCCTCGACGCCGACCGTCGGGCCCAGGTCACCGAGGACGTGGGCCGCAAGCTGGCCTTCGTGGGCGAGGCCCCGGTGCTGAAGGTGAGCGCCCTCACCGGCAAGGGGGTGCAGAAGCTGCTGCCGGCCCTGGCCGGCTCCATCGACCAGTACCGCCGACGGGTGCCGACCCGGCAGGTCAACGACGTGATCGGCGCGGCCCAGGCGGCCCAGCCCGGCCCCCACGGGGCCCGGGTCCTCTACGCCACCCAGGGGGCCAGCGACCCGCCCACCTTCACCCTGTTCACCAACAAGGACCTGCCCCCCAGCTACGTGCGCTACCTGGAGCGCTCGCTGCGGGAGGCCTTCGACCTGGGCCAGACCGCGGTCAAGATGCGCATCCGCCGCCGCAGCTGAGCGGGGCGGGTCAGGCCCACTGGCCCCGGGCCACCAGGACGTCCTTCAGGAGGTCGGCCCGGTCGGTCATGATCCCGTCGACCCCCATGTCCAGCAGCTCGGCCATGACCACCGGGTCGTCCACCGTCCACACGTGGACCTGGAGGTCGAGGGTGTGGGCGGTGCGGACGAAGCGGGGGGTCACCAGCCGGGCCCGCGACACGTGGGTGGGGACCTGGGCGCAGGGGGCGGCCATGCCCCGGAGGGGGGACCCGAGGGTGGCGCCGGCCAGCTTGGCCGTGCCCTTGGGGCCGAGGGAGGTGCACAGCTCCGGCCCCAGGAGCTGGCGCAGGCGGGCCAGTCGGGCATCCGAGAAGGAGCCGCAGCACACCCGGGCGGTGGCCTCGGCCTCGGCGACGACCCGGGCCAGGGGCTCGACCACCCGGTCGTGCTTGGGGTCGATGTTGACCTTGACCTCCGGCCAGGTGGCCAGCAGCTCGTCCAGGCGGGGGACGGGGTCGCCCCCGGGCCCGACCCGGGCCTCCCGGACCTCGGACCAGGGCAGGTCGGACAGGACCCCGGTCCGGTCCGTGACCCGGTCCAGCCGGTCGTCGTGGAAGGCCACCACCACGCCATCGGCGGTGAGGTGGACGTCGGTCTCCAGGTAGCGGTAGCCCAGGTCGACGGCGGCGGCGAAGGCGGCCATGGTGTTCTCGCCCGGCCCGTCGGGGCGGTGGGCCCCGCGGTGGGCGAAGGCCAGGGGCCCGGGGTGGTCGAGGAACGGCCAGGTGCTGCCCACCGCCGGAGCTTAGGAGCCGGCCGGCACTTGACTGGGCGGTCAAGTACGGTCCCGGGCATGACCGACCTGGCCGCCCGCCCCGCCGACGCCGTGTCCGACCCCGACCAGGTCCGGGTGGCCGAGGCGGCCCGGACGCTGGTGGCCGACCACCCGCCGGCCACCACCGCCCCCGAGGAGTTCCTGGGGGCCCAGTTCGACACGGGGCTGGCCTGGGTCCACTTCGACGAGGGCCACGGCGGCCTGGGGGTGCGGCCCGAGCTCCAGCGGGTGGTGCAGGAGGCCCTGCGGGGCACCGGCGCCCCCAACCCGATGGCCCGCAACCCCATCGGCCACGGCATGGGCGCCCCCACCGTCCACGCCCACGGCTCGGCGGCCCAGCGGGAGCGCTACCTCCGGCCCCTGTTCACCGGGGAGGAGGTGTGGTGCCAGATGTTCAGCGAGCCCGGGGCCGGCAGCGACGTGGCCAGCCTGGCCACCAAGGCCGAGCGCGACGGCGACGAGTGGGTGGTCAACGGCCAGAAGGTGTGGACCACGCTGGCCCACCTGTCCCGCTGGGGGATGCTGGTGGCCCGCACCCACCCCGACCAGCCCAAGCACAAGGGCCTGACCTACTTCGTGGTCGACATGCACGCCCCCGGCGTCGAGGTCCGCCCGCTGTACCAGATCACCGGCGAGGCCGAGTTCAACGAGGTGTACTTCACCGACGTCCGCATCCCCGACAGCGAGCGGCTGGGGGAGGTGGGCGAGGGCTGGCGGGTGGCCATCACCACCCTCATGAACGAGCGGGTGTCCATCGGCGGGGGCATCCCCGCCAAGGGCACCGGGGTCGTCGAGCTGGCCGTGAAGGCCTGGCGCGACGCCGGGTCGCCGGGCGGGCCGGCCCGCGACGAGCTGGTCCGGCTGTGGACCCGGTCCGAGGTGCTGCGCCTCACCAGCTGGCGGGCCTCCCAGACCCGGGTCGCCGGCACCCCCGGGCCCGAGGGCTCCATCGGCAAGTTGGCCATGGCCGAGCTCAACAAGGCCATCACCGAGTTCGCGGTGGGCGTCTCCGGCCCCCAGGGCATGCTGCTGCCCGGCGGCTACCCCATGGCCCGGCCCGAGCGCACCCTGGACCTGTCCACCGTCCAGAAGGCGTTCCTGCGCTGCCGGGCCAACTCCATCGAGGGCGGCACCACCGAGATCATGAAGAACATCCTGGGCGAACGGGTCCTGGGCCTGCCCGGCGACGTGCGGGTCGACAAGGACAAGCCCTGGACCGACGTGCCCCGCTGAGGCCCGTCAGCCGGCCCCCCGGTCGAGGTGCCAGGTCTCGTTGACGGTGATGAGCTGGCGGGCCCCGCTGCTGCTGGCCACCACCCGGCTCACGCTGGTGTAGGCCGGCTCGAAGAACAGCGTGGCCCCCAGGCCCAGCACGTCGGCCAGGGCGGCGTTGATGACCCCGCCGTGGCACACCACGGCCACCCGCTGGCCCCGGTGGGCGGCCACCACCCGGTCGACGGCGGCGGCCACCCGGCGCCGCAGGTCCCGGCGCATCTCCTCACCCTCGGGCCCCACCCACAGGGCCACCGCCTCGGCCCACCCGGGGCCGTGGGCCCGCAGCTCCTCCAGGGGGATGTAGTGGTGCTGGTCACGGTCCATCTCGGCCAGGTCGTCGTCCACGGTGGGCTCCACCCCCAGGCGGCCCACCAGCGGCGCCGCCGTCTGCACGGCCCGCAGCATGGGGCTGGTCCACACCGCGTCGACCCGGGGGGCCCAGTGGTGGGCCAGGGCCTCGGCCTGGACCCGCCCGGCCCCGGCCAGGGGCGGGTCGGCGGGCGTGCCCGGCGTCTCCACCCGTAGGGGGAGGCCGTGGCGGACCAGCAGGAGCTCCATGGGAGCGGCAGCGTACGGCCCCGGTGGCCGCGCCCCGGAATGAGCCGTTCGGCCCATCCACGGGACCGGGGTGGGGCCGATCAGAGGAGGGACACACACCGTTCGCGTCCCCTCCGGGGTGGCGCTCACCAGAGGAGACACCCCGATGCTCACCCAGTGGAACTTCGTGACCAGCTACGTCCGGGCTCGCTTCGGCGACACCGAGAAGGGCGCCTCCCTCGTGGAGTACGCGCTGCTCGTGGCCCTGATCGCCGTCGTCTGCATCGTCGCCATCAGCTTCCTGGGCGGCCAGGGCGAGGACAAGTTCAACGAGATCGGCTCCTCGATCGGGGGCTGATCCCACCTGCTCCGGTCGGGACGTACCCGACGCACCGAGGGGGACGGGCTCCGGCCCGTCCCCCTCGTCGCGCCCGCGCCAATGAGCCGTTCGACCCATCCAGGCCGGTGGGGCGGTGCCGATCGGGAGGGGGACACACCACCTGCGTCCCCTCCGGGGTGGCGCTCACCAGAGGAGACACCGATGCTCAGCACCCAGTGGGACTTCGTGACCAGCTACGTCCGGGCTCGCTTCGGCGACTCCGAGAAGGGTGCCTCCCTCGTGGAGTACGCGCTGCTCGTGGCCCTGATCGCCGTCGTCTGCATCGTCGCCATCAGCTTCCTGGGCGGCCAGGGGGAGGACAAGTTCAACGAGATCGGCTCCTCGATCGGCGGCTGATCCCCGGCCCCGGTCGCGGCCGGGACCCATGGACGACCCCGAGGGGGGCGGGCTGCGGCCCGCCCCCCTCGTCGCGCCCCGGCCCGGGCCCCCTAGGGTCGCCGGATGAGCGACCAGCCCATCTCCCTCAGCCCGTCGGGCCCGCCCGAGACCGTGCTCGACCCGGAGGCGGCCCCCCTCCTGGGCGCCCTGGCCGAGGCCTGGGCCCGGCCCGAGCCCGACCGGCGGGCCGCGGTGGCCGCGGTGGTGGCCGGCGCCCCCCGCTTCCTCGACGGCTGGGCCCGGCTGGGCCAGCTCGGGAGGGACGAGGTCGAGGCCTACGCCGCCTTCCGGGTGGGCTACCACCGGGGCCTGGACCGGCTGCGCCAGAACGGGTGGCGGGGGACCGGCTTCGTGCGCTGGCAGCACGAGCCCAACCGGGGCTTCCTGCGGGCCCTGCACGGCCTGGAGGTGGCCGCCCGCCGCATCGGCGAGGACGACGAGGCCGAGCGCTGCGCCCTTTTCCTGCGCCAGCTCGACCCGGCGTGGCCCCCGGCCGACCTGGACTGAGCGGCGGGCGACCGGCCCCTCAGCCCTGGTCGGAGAAGAAGATGGTGCGCTGCTCGCTGTACAGGTCCATGGCCGCCAGGCCCAGCTCCCGTCCCAGGCCCGACCGCTTCATCCCCCCGAACGGGGTCTCGACCCGGACCGAGGAGTGCGAGTTGACCGAGAGGCTGCCGGTGCGGAGGCGGCGGGCCACCCGGATGGCCCGGGTCGACGAACCGGTCCACAGCGAGCCCGACAGGCCGTAGTCGCTGTCGTTGGCCATGCGGACGGCGTCGTCCTCGTCGTCGAAGGGGATGACGGCGGCCACCGGCCCGAAGATCTCCTCCCGGGCGATGCGCATGCCGTTGTCGACGTCGGCCACCACCGCGGGGGTCAGGTAGAAGCCGGGCCCGTCCGGCACCTCGCCCCCGCACACCAGGCGCGTCCCCTCCTCGGCCCCGATGGCCAGGTAGTCGAGGGCCACCTGGCGCTGGCCGGCGGAGATCATCGGGCCCACCTGGGTGGCCGGGTCGAGGGGCGCGCCCACCACCAGGGCCCCGGTGGCCTCGGCGAAGGCGGCCACGAAGGCGTCGTACGCCGGCCGCTCGACCAGGATCCGGCTGCGGGCGCAGCAGTCCTGCCCGGCGTTGCCGAACACGGCCGACGGGGTGGCCGCCGCGGCCCGCTCGACGTCGGCGTCGGCGAAGACCACCGAGGCCGACTTGCCTCCCAGCTCCAGGCTGACCCGGGTGATGGTGTCGGCCGACTGCTTGAGGATGTGGGCCCCGGTGGCCGTCTCGCCGGTGAAGCCCACCTTGGCCACCCGGGGATCGGCCACCAGCAGGTCGCCCAGCACCGCCCCGGGGCCGGCCAGGACGTGCACCGCCTCGGGCGGCACCCCGGCCTCGACCAGGACGTCGCCCAGGGCCAGGGCGGTCAGCGGGGTCAGCGACGCCGGCTTCAGGATGATGGGGTTGCCGCAGGCCAGGGCCGGGGCCACCTTCCAGCAGGCGATGAGCAGGGGGAAGTTCCAGGGCACGATGAGGGCGCAGGGCCCGACCGGCTCCCGCAGGGTGACGGCCAGCCCGCCGTCCATGACCGGCACGGTGGTGCCCAGGTGCTTGTTGGCGGCGCCGGCGTAGTACTCGAAGGTGCGGGCCGCGGCCTCGACCTCCCAGCGGGCGTCGCCGATGGGGTGGCCACCGCCCACCGCCTCCAGCTCGGCCAGGTCGTCGGACCGGGCCCGCAGCAGGTCGGCCACCCGGGCCAGGACCCGGCCCCGCTCGGTGGCGCTGGTGGACGGCCACCGGCCCTGCCCGTCGGCGAAGGCGGCATGGGCCGCGGCCACGGCCCGCTCCACGTCGGCGGCCCCGGCCCGGGCCACGGTGGCGAAGGGCTCCCCGGTGTGCGGGGCCAGCACCGTGGTGGTGGCCCCGTCGGCGGCGGCCACCCGCTGGCCGGAGACCACCAGCAGGTCGGAGCGGAGGGGATCGGGCATGGCGGCGAGCTCCGGTGTCTTCTGCGGGTCGGGGGACGGGGCATCATACGAGCCGGCCCCGGGGCGACCGGCCCCGGGCACGGACGGCAGAGGAGCCGGGGATGGGTCGGTTGGACGGCAAGGTCGCCCTGATCACGGGGGCCGCCGGGGGCATGGGGGCGGTGGCGGCGGAGATGTTCGCGGCCGAGGGCGCCCGGGTGGCGGCGGTGGACCTGCGGGGCTGCGACGAGACCGTGGCCGCGGTGGAGGCGGCCGGCGGCCAAGCCCTCTCGCTGAAGGCCGACGTCACCGACGGCGCCTCGGTCGACGCCGCGGTGGCGGCCACCGTGGAGGCCTTCGGCGGGCTGCACGTCCTCTACAACAACGCCGGGGTCAGCCTGCCCGACGACGACGGCCCCACCACCACCTCCGAGGAGACGTGGGCCACCACCATGGAGGTCAACGTCACCGGCCTGTGGCGCTGCTGCCGGGCCGGCATCCCGGCCCTGCTGGACAGCGGTGGCGGCTCCATCATCAACGTGGCCAGCTTCGTGGCCCACGTGGGGGCGGCCACCCCCCAGCTGGCCTACACCACCTCCAAGGGGGCGGTGCTGTCCATGACCCGCGAGATCGCGGTGATCTACGGCCGCCAGGGCATCCGGGCCAACGCCCTGTGCCCCGGGCCGGTCCTCACCCCGCTGCTGGCCAAGTACCTCTCCGACGAGGAGAAGCGCCAGCGCCGCCTGGTCCACATCCCCATGGGCCGCTTCGGCGAGGCGGCCGAGATGGTGCAGGGGGCCCTGTTCCTGGCCTCCGACGAGTCGTCGTTCATGACCGGCCAGTCCCTGCTCATCGACGGCGGCATCACCGCCGCCTACACCACCCCCGAGTAGGAGGACCCCACCGTGCCCGCACCGGGGATCATCACCGCCGACCACCTCCGCCAGCTGGTGGCCGACGACGACGTCGACACCGTGCTGGTCTGCTTCCCCGACCTGCAGGGCCGGCTCATGGGCAAGCGGGTCACCGGCCGCTACTTCTGCGACACGGTGCTGGGCGGCACCATCGAGGTCTGCGACTACCTGCTGGCCGTGGACGTCGACATGACCCCGCTGCCGGGCTACACGTTCGCCAACTGGGACACCGGCTACGGCGACATGTCGGCCGTGCCCGACCTGGCCACCCTGCGCCTGGTGCCGTGGATCCCCCAGACGGCCCTGGTGCTGTGCGACCTCACCGTGGAGGGCGGGAGCGAGCCCATCGAGGTGTCGCCCCGGCGCATCCTGCGGCGCCAGCTGGAGCGGGCCGCCGAGCGGGGCCTGACCGTCAAGATCGGGGCCGAGCTGGAGTTCTTCCTGTTCAAGGACAGCTACGCCGAGGCCCACGACAAGGGGTACGAGGGCCTGCGCCCCCACTCGGACTGGATCGAGGACTACCACATCCTCCAGACCACCCGGGACGAGTACCTCATCCGCCAGATCCGCAACGGCATGGACGCCGCCGGGGTGCCGGTCGAGTTCTCCAAGGGCGAGGCCGGCTTCGGCCAGCACGAGATCAACCTGGTCTACGCCGAGGCCCTGGAGATGGCCGACCGCCACGCCGTCTACAAGAACGGGGCCAAGGAGATCGCCGCCGCCAACGACCGGTCGCTGACCTTCATGGCCAAGTGGTCCATGGACGACGTGGGGTCGTCGTGCCACATCCACTCCTCGGTGTGGGCCGACGGGGGCGAGACGTCCCTGGCCAGCGTGGACGGCGACCCCCGGGCCCTGTCGCCCACCGTGCGCCACTGGCTGGGCGGGCTGCTGGCCGCCTCCCGGGAGCTGACCTGGCTGTTCGCCCCCACCGTCAACTCCTACAAGCGGTTCCAGCCCGACTCCTGGGCCCCCACCGCCATCGCCTGGGGCGACGACAACCGCACCTGCGGCCTGCGGGTGGTGGGCCACGGCGCCCACCGCCGGGTGGAGTCCCGCATCCCCGGCGCGGACGTCAACCCGTACCTGGCCTACGCCGGGGTCATCGCCGCCGGCCTCCACGGCCTGGAGCACGAGATCGACCCCGGGCCGGCCTTCCAGGGCAACGCGTACGAGGCCACCGACGTGGAGCGCATCCCCTCCACCCTGGTCGAGGCCATCGACCTGTGGGAGGGCTCGGCCATCGCCCGGGCCGCCTTCGGCGACGACGTCCACCACCACCTGCTCAACACCGCCCGCCAGGAGTGGCTGGCCGCCAACCGGGCCGTCACCGACTGGGAGCTGCGCCGCGGCTTCGAGCGCCTGTGAGCGGCCGGCCCGCCGGTAGCGTGGTCAGTCGATGAGCACCACCGTGCCCCTGACGGCACCCGCCCCCGCCCCCGCCCGCCAGGGCACGGAGCTCTCGGCCACCGTGGGCGCCCCCGTGGTGGCGGTGACCGGCCGGCTCATCGCCGCCGAGCGCATCGAGCGCATGCTCGAGCCCCAGGCCGCCATCCCGGCCTACTACCTGGAGGGCCTGGGTCGGGCCGGCGCCGTCGGCGCCCTGCTCCTGCCCCGGGCCGCGGCCGACGAGGCCGCCGAGGAGCTCGTGGCCCGCTTCGACGGGCTGGTCCTGACCGGCGGCGAGGACCTCGACCCCACCCTCTACGGCGACACGCCGGCCCCCGAGACCGGGGCCCACGACGCCCGGGTCGACGAGTGGGAGGCCGCCCTGTACCGGGCCGCGGTGGCCCTCGACCGTCCCGTCCTGGCCATCTGCCGGGGCCTCCAGCTCCTCAACGTGCTCCACGGGGGGACCCTGGAGCAGCACATCACCGGGGCCGAGGGCCTGGTGCCCCACGGCATCCCCTTCGGGGGCGGCGGCTCCGACGTGCGCATGGCCGTCGAGCCCGACTCGCTCCTGGCCCGGGCCCTGGACGGCGACCTGGCCCCCGTGGGCCGCTGCCACCACCACCAGGCGGTGCGGGACGTGGGGGCGGGCCTGCGGGTCACGGCCCGGGCCCCCGACGGCTCGGTCGAGGGCCTGGAGCCCGAGGGCGATGCCTGGGTCCTCAGCGTCCAGTGGCACCCGGAGGACTCGGCCATGCGCGACCCCGTGCAGCAGCGCCTCTTCGCCGCCTTCGCCCGGGCCTGCACCGAGCACGCCGCCCGCCGCTGACGTGGCTGCGCCGGGATCGGGACCGATCGGGCCGTACCCGGGACGGGTGGGGGAGGACCCCGAGGCCCGGGCCGACTACGACAAGCTGCGCCGCCGGGTGCTGTGGACGTTCCCGTCGGGGCTCTACGTGGTCGGCTCCCGCCACGGCGACCGCCGCAACGGCATGACCACCAACTGGGTCAGCCAGGTCAGCTTCGAGCCCAAGCTGGTGGCGGTGGGCATCGAGAAGCCGGCCCTGACCCACGAGCTGGTGGAGCGGGGCGGCGCCTTCAGCGTGTGCACCGTGGCCCGCGACGACCGGGCCATCGTCCGCAAGTTCACCAAGCCGGTCGAGGTCGACACCGGGGCCATGACCCTCAACGGCTTCCCGTTCCACGACGGCGTCACCGGCGTGCCGATCCTGGACCAGAGCCCCGCCTACGTGGAGTGCGAGGTGCGCCAGGCCGTGGACTGCGGCGGCCACACCCTGTTCCTGGGCGAGGTGGTCGAGGCCCTCTTCCAGGCCGCCGAGGACACCGAGGTGCTCCGCATGGAGGACACCCGCATGTCCTACGGCGGCTGACCGCCGGGGGAGCGGGACCCCGGCCCCCCGTCTCCTAGGGTGCCGGCCATGGCGAACGGCTCCGTCCCCCCTGGTCCCGCCCGGCTCCCGGCCTCGGGGGTGCCGGCCGACGAGCTGCTGCGCCGCATCGACGACACCCGGGCCGCCGACCTCGACTGGCGGGGCGGGCGGGCCTTCAGCCTGGTCTACAACTCCGGCGACGAGGGCCACGAGGCCCTCCTCCATGCCGTGGCCGACCGGTACCTCCACGAGAACGCCCTCAACCCGCTGCGCTACCCCAGCCTCCTGCAGATGGAGCTGGACCTGGTGGCCATGGGCGGGGCCCTGCTCCACACCGGCGACGACTGCGGCGCCGTCACCGCCGGCGGGTCGTTCAGCATCTTCTGCGCCGTGCAGGTGGCCCGCGACCACAACCGGGCCACCCGCGGCATCGCCGAGCCCCAGGTGCTGGCCCCGGCCACCGCCCACCCGGCCTTCGCCAAGGCCTGCAAGTACCTCGACATCGAGCTGGTGCTGGCCCCGGTGGGCCCCGACGGCCGGGTCGACGTGGACGCCATGGCCGGGTTGGTCACCGACCGCACCGGCCTGCTGGTGGCCTCGGCCCCCAACTACCCCTACGGCGTGATCGACCCGGTCCCGGAGGTGGCCGCCCTGGCCGCCGAGCGGGGGATCCTGTGCCACGTGGACGCCTGCCTGGGCGGCTTCCTCCTGCCCTTCTGGGAGGAGGTGGGCGAGCCGGTGCCGCCGTGGGACTTCCGGGTCGAGGGCGTGACCTCCATGTCGGCCGACATCCACAAGTACGGCTACACGTTCAAGGGCGCCTCCCTGGTCCTGTACCGCGACCGGGACCTGCTCCGGCACCAGCACTTCTGGTACGACGACTGGCCCGGCGGGCTCTACGCCTCGTCCACCCCGGCCGGCACCCGCCCCGCCCCGCCCATCGCCGGGGCCTGGGCCGCCCTCCACCACCTGGGCCGGGACGGCTTCGTCCGCCTCACCGAGTCGGTGGCCGAGGCCAAGCGCCGGTTCCTGGCCGGCATCGAGGCCGCCGAGGGCGCAGTGGTCGACCCGGTGCCCGACGCCCCGGTCTTCCAGGTCACCACCCCGGGCCGGTCCCACGACGCGGTGGGCGACGCCATGGACACGAGGGGCTGGCACCTCGACCGCCAGCAGGGCGGCCTGCACGTCATGCTCTCGCCGTACCACCTGCAGGTGGCCGACCGCTTCGCCGCCGACCTGGCCGAGTCCCTGGCCGCGGTGCCGGTGGGCGAGGGCGGTCCCGCCGACTCCACGGTGTCCACCTACGGGGGCATCGCCTGAGCGGCGCCGCCGACGCCGGTCCGCCCCTGGTGGGGGCGGTGCTGTGCGGGGGCGGGAGCCGGCGCATGGGCCGGGACAAGGCCCTGGTCGAGGTGGGGGGCCGGGCCCTGGCCGCCCGGGTGGCCGCCGCCCTGCGGGACGCCGGGTGCGCCGAGGTCCTGGCCGTGGGGGGCGACGGGCCGGCCCTGGACCGCCTGGGCCTGGTGCCGGTGGCCGACCGCTGGCCGGGCCAGGGCCCGCTGGCCGCCCTGGCCACCGCCCTCGACGGCGCGGTGAGCCGCTCGGGGACGCCCCCGGACGGGAGCGGGGGCCCGCTGGTGCTGGTCGCCCCGTGCGACCTGGTGGCGCCGTCGGGCCCGGCCCTGGCCGCGGTGGCGGGGGCCCTGGTGGCGGCACCGGAGGGGGTGGCGGCGGCCGTGCCCGAGGTCGGGGGCCGGCCGGAGTGGATCGTCTCGGCCTGGCGGCCCGCGGCGCCCACCCGGGCCACGGTGACGGCCCTGGTGACGGGGGGCAGCCGCCGCCTGGGAACGCTGGCCGGCGCCGTCCGGTGGGTCCCGGTGGCGGGCATCGACCCCGCGGCCCTGGCCGACGCCGACCGGCCCGAGGACCTGCCCGACGAGGCCGGCGCAGACCGTCACCCGCCTGGGTGACAGTCACCGTCAAAACCTCACGAGGGGTGACGGGTCGATCACAGCCGGCACGCCCCGTGCCGGTACGATGCCCAGGCCACCCCGACGAGAGGGCTCCCGTGGACGTCTCCGAGGTCGACATCGCCACCTTCGCCCACCTCCACGCCCAGGGCGTGGCCATCATCGACGTGCGCGAGCCCGACGAGTACGCCGAGGGCCACGTCCCCGGGGCCCGGCCCCTGCCCCTGGGCGAGGTGCCGGAGCGGGCCGACGAGGTCCCCGAGGGCGAGACGGTCTACGTCGTCTGCGCCGTGGGCGGCCGGAGCCGGCGGGCGGCCGAGCACCTGGCCGGCCTGGGCCGCGACGTGGTCAACGTGGCCGGCGGCACCAAGGGGTGGATCGAGGCCGGCCACCCCACCGTCACCGGCCAGTCGCCGGGTTGAGCGAGGTGCGCCGGGGGACCAGCAGGCGGGGCGACGGCGAGGGCGCCCCGGCGGTGGACCACGACTGGGTCGACGACCAGGCCGGACTGGCCGAGGTGGTCAGCCAGCTCCTGGGGGCCGACCGCTACGCGGTGGACACCGAGTTCCACCGCGAGAAGAGCTACTGGCCCCAGGTGGCCCTGATCCAGGTGGCCTGGGGTGACCGGCTGGTCCTGATCGACCCCCTGGCCGTCGACCTGGGGCCGTTGGCCGAGGTCTTCGCCGGCGACGGCCTGGCCGTCATGCACGCCGCCAGCCAGGACATCGAGGTGTTCGAGCGGTCGGTGGGCTCCGTGCCGTCGCGCCTGTTCGACACCCAGATCGCCGCCGGCTTCCTGGGCTACGGCACCCCGTCGCTGACCGCCCTGGTCGAGGGCGAGGTCGGGGTCCGCCTGCCCAAGGGCGACCGGCTCACCGACTGGCTCCGCCGCCCCCTCGACGACCGGCAGCGGGCCTACGCCGCCTCCGACGTGGCCTACCTGCTGGACCTGCACGATCGCCTGTGGTCCCGGCTCACGGAGCAGGGCCGGGACGCGTGGGTGGCCGACGAGTGCGACGCCCAGCGGCGCTGGCGGCCCCGCCGCTCGCCGTCGGAGGCCTACCTGCGCATCAAGGAGGCCCGCCAGATGCGGGGCCGGGCCCTGGGCGTGGTCCAGGCCGTGGCCGCCTGGCGGGAGCAGCGGGCGGCCGAGATCGACATCCCGGCCCGCCACGTGATGGCCGACCTGGCCGTGGTCACGGTGTCGGGCCGGGCCCCCCGGGCCGTCGAGGAGCTCCAAGGCGTCCGGGGCCTCGACGACCGGCTCCGCCGCGGGCCGCTGGCCGAGGAGCTGGTGGCCGCGGTGGCCGAGGGCCTGGAGGTCGGCCCCCCGCCCCGGGCCGCCAACGGCACCGACCAGGAGCTGGACCGCCGGTTCCGCCCGGCGGTGGCCCTGGTGTCGGCCTGGGTGGCCCAGCTGGCCCGGACCCACAAGATCGACACGTCGCTGCTGGCCACCCGGGCCGACATCGAGGACCTCCTGGTCCACAGCCGGGGCCGGCTGTCCGAGGGCTGGCGGGCCGAGCTGGTCGGGGGCCCGGTGCGGGACCTGGTCGACGGCCGGGCCGCCCTGGCCTTCGAGGGCGACGGCCTGGTCCTGGAGCCCCGCTCCCGCCCCTCCTGAGGCGGGCCCCTCGGCGATCAGCCGGCGGGGCGGAGGAGCACGGCGGTGTCGGGGGCCAGAGCACCGGTGAAGGGCTCGCCCTCGCCGGCGCCGTCGGACGCCACCTCGACCGCCCACCCGGGGCCCGGCTCGGGTCCGAGGTCAGGCCGGTCGAGGTCGGCCGGCTCGGCCCCGAAGTTGACGGCCACCACCCGCCGGTCGTCGCCGGCGGAGCGCTCCCAGGCCAGGACGCCGCCGGGCCCCTCCCGCAAGCGCTGGTCGCCGGTGCGCAGGGCCGGCGAGGCCCGGCGGGCGGCCAGCAGGCGCCGGTACAGGTGGAGGATGGAGCCCGGGTCGGCCCGCAGGCTCTCGGCGTCGCCCCCGGTGGCGGCGGACGGCGGCCAGGGCAGCCACGGGTCCTCGGTGCCCCAGCCGTGGCCCGGCCCCGGGCTCCACGGGATGGGGGCCCGGCAGCCGTCGCGCCCGCCGGGGTCGACGGCCCGATCGTCGGGGACCACGGCGTCGGCCAGGCCCAGCTCCTCGCCGGCGTAGAGGAAGGCGGTGCCCCGCAGGCCCAGGACCAGGAACGCCGCCGCCCGGGCCCGCCGGTCCGAGCCGTAGCGGGTGCGGTGCCGGGGGTTGTCGTGGTTGGACAGCACCCAGGTGGGCCAGCCCACCGGCGCCACCAGGCGCTCGACCTCCTCGACCCGCTGGCGCCAGGCGGTGGCGTCCCACGCCGCGTACAGCGGGGGGAAGTTGAACGACAGGTGGATGCCCCGCCCGCCGTCGTAGTAGTGGGCCACCATCTCGGTGTCGAGCAGGTAGACCTCGCCCACGATCATGCGGTCGCCGTCGTAGCCCTCGAGCAGGGCGCGGATGCGGTGCAGGCGGGGGAGCGTCACCTCGGGCACGTGGTTGAGGGCCGAGTGGGGGATGGGGATGTACTCGGGCGGGTCGTCGGGCAGCCCCGGGGCCTTGCCGATGGCGTGGAGCACGTCGGCCCGGAACCCGTCGACCCCCCGGTCCAGCCAGAACCGGAGCACGTCGTGCATGGCCGCCTCCACCGCCGGCTCGTCCCAGTCCAGGTCGGGCTGGGAGGGCAGGAACAGGTGCAGGTACCACTGGCCGGTGCGCTCGTCGACGGTCCAGGCCGGGGCGCCCTCGGAGAAGGAGGCCACCCAGTTGTTGGGCGGGGTGGCCCGGTCCTCGACATCGCGCCACACGTACCAGGCGCGGTGCGGGTCCTCCGGTGACGACCGGGCGGCCCGGAACCAGGGGTGCCGGTCCGAGGTGTGGTTGGGCACCCAGTCCACGATCACCCTGATGCCCCGTGCGTGGCAATCGGCCACCAGCCGGTCGAAGTCCTCCAGGGTGCCGAACAGGGGGTCGACGTCGCAGTGGTCGCTGACGTCGTAGCCGAAGTCGTCCATGGGAGAGCGGTAGAAGGGCGACAGCCAGATGGCGTCCACCCCCAGCCAGGCCAGGTGGTCCAGCCGGCCCCGGACGCCCTCCAGGTCCCCCACCCCGTCGCCGTCGGCGTCGGCGAAGGACCGGGGGTAGATCTGGTACACCACCGCCCCCTGCCACCAGGGCGCGTCCTCGGGCCGCGGCCGGGCATCGGGCATGGCGGCGGACGCTACCGCCTGGGCATCGGGGCCGTGCCGCCCTCCCGGGCCACGATGCGTGGCCGGCTCGGGACGTTCAGCGTGGATGCGGGCGGTGGGGGGTTCGTCGCTACACTGCGACACCTGGATCGAACACAACACTGACGCTGGAGAGGCCCGTGAAGAAGGGTCGGCATCGCCGCTTTGAAGAGGCACGGGCGCTGAAGCGCACCACCGAGCCCACCTACGAGGACATCGTGGAACGGGCCAGCGAGCGCTCCTGCCCCGAGTGCGGTGCCGATCCGGGCCACGACCACGCCAGCTGGTGCCTCGCCGAGGAGACCGTGGCCGAGGCCGAGGAGCCCTGGGGCTGACCTCCACCTGACCAGCGGGCGAACCGTTCGCCCGCTCCCCGAGACCCCGCCGTGCTCCGCCGCCGGCCCACCCGCGCCCCCTGGGCCCCACCCGAGAGCTTCCCGATGAGCCCCGTCCCCACCTCCATCCGCAACGTCGCCCTGGTGGCCCACGTCGACCACGGCAAGACCACCCTGGTCGACGCCCTCCTGCGGGGCACCGGCGTGTTCCGGGCCAACCAGGACCTGGTCGACCGGGTCATGGACTCCAACGACCAGGAACGGGAGCGGGGCATCACCATCCTGGCCAAGGCGGCCTCGGTCACCTGGGGGGACGTGAAGATCAACCTGGTCGACACCCCCGGCCACGCCGACTTCGGCGGCGAGGTGGAGCGGGCCCTGGCCCTGGTCGACGGGGTGCTGCTGCTGGTCGACGCGGCCGAGGGGCCGCTGCCCCAGACCCGGTACGTCCTGTCCAAGGCCCTGGCCCTCCGCCTGCCCACCGTGGTGGTCATCAACAAGGTCGACCGCCACGACGCCCGCCCCGACGAGGTGCTCTCCGAGGTCGAGGAGCTGTTCCTGGACCTGGCCACCGACGCCGACGACATCGACTTCCCCATCATCTCGGCCGTGGCCCGCGAGGGGCGGGCCGTGCTCGGCATCGGCATGCCCGGCCCCGACGACGACCTCACCCCGTTGCTGCAGGCCATCGTCGACACCCTCCCCGAGCCCGGCGGTGACCCCGGCGACCCCTTCCAGGCCATCGTCACCAACCTCGACGCCTCGGACTACCTGGGCCGCCTGGCCGTGGGCCGGGTCGTCCGGGGCACCATGCGCAAGGACCAGCCCATGGCCCTCCTGGACGAGGAGGTCAGCGAGGGCGCGCCGGCGGTGACCCGCAAGCCCACCGCCCTGCTGGGCTTCGAGGGCATCGGCCGGGTGGAGGTCGAGTCCCGCACGGCCGGCGACCTGTTCGTCATCGGCGGCTTCCCGGAGGTGGAGATCGGCGACACCTTCGCCGATCCGGGCACCCCCGAGGCCCTGCCCCGCCTCAGCGTGGACGAGCCCGTGCTGCGGATGACCTTCGGGGTGAACACCTCGCCCCTGGCCGGCCAGGCCGGCAAGTTCGTCACCTCCCGGCAGCTCAAGGAGCGCCTGGACCGCGAGGTGCTGGGCAACGTCTCCATCAAGGTCAACGAGACCGACTCGCCGGACGTCATCGAGGTGGCGGGCCGGGGCGAGCTCCAGCTGGCCGTGCTCATCGAGTCCATGCGCCGCGAGGGCTACGAGATGCAGGTCAGCCGGCCCGAGGTGATCATCAAGGAGATCAACGGCAAGCGCCACGAACCGCAGGAGCGGGGCGTGGTCGACGTCCCCAACGACCACGTGGGCACCGTCACCCAGGCCCTGGCCCCCCGCAAGGGCCGGGTCACCGACCTGACCCCGGGCGACACCAACCGCACCATCGTCACCTTCGAGGCCCCGGCCCGGGGCCTGGTCGGCTTCCGGGGCCAGCTCCTCACCGCCACCCGGGGCACGGCCCTGCTCCACACCCACCACGTGGGCTGGGTGGAGTGGGTGGGCGAGCTGCCCCACCGCATGGGCGGGGCCATGCTGGCCGACCGCAAGGGCCCGACCACGGCCCACGCCCTGGACAACCTCCAACTCCGGGGCGAGCTGTTCGTGGGCCCCGGGGTCACCGTCTACGAGGGCATGGTCATCGGCGAGGGGGCCCGGGGGGGCGACATGGTGGTCAACGCCGTGCGGGAGAAGCAGCAGACCAACATCCGCACCCACAGCCACGACGACGCGGCCAAGCTGGTGCCGCCCCGGCTCCACACCCTGGAGACGGCCATCGAGTGGATCGCCGATGACGAGCTGGTCGAGGTGACCCCCGACGCCATCCGCATCCGCAAGCGCCTCCTGGCCGAGCCCGACCGCCGCCGGGCCGGCAAGCGGGCCACGGCCGCCGGCTAGGGCTCTTGGCCCACCGTCGACAGGGCGGTGGCCAGGGCGGCCCGCAGGCGCCGGGCCGCGGCCGGGCCCAGGTGGGCGGCCACCCGCTCGTCGCCCCCCGGGCGCTCCAAGACCAGCTCCACCCGCAGGTCGTCGCAGCCCTCGCAATCGTCGACCACGTTGACCATCCACCAGGCCGGGGGCAGGTTCTCGTCCTCGGACCCCTCGTGCTCGTCGAAGGCGGCGTCGATGGACTGCTTCACCCGGCCAGTCAACCAGGTCCCGGGACCGGGGAGGGCTCCCCGGTCGCCACGGGGTGACCAACCCCCATCGGGGGTGCCCGGTGTGGTGGGCTGGGCCGCTCGAGGGGGAGACGAGGGAGCCCAAGTGCGTGAGGCAGGCAAGGCGCGGGTCGTGGTCCTGGCCATCCTGGCCGTGGTCGCGGTGGGGGCCGTGGTGGCCGCCGCGGTGCTGGTCCTGGGGGGCGATGACGGGGACGGCCCCCCGGGTGACGGCCGGGCCGAGAGCCCCCGGGAGAAGGACGTCTTGGCCGCCGCCACCCGCTTCACGGAGGCGGTGTCCCGAGGCCGGCCCGGCGAGGGCGGAACGGCGCAGCCCGCCGACGTGGTGGCCCTGGAGTTCCAGGCCGCCGTCGGGGGCCTGGGCGATCCGGCTCTGGAGGTCACCGCCGGGGCGGTGGCCATGGGGGGGGAGGAGGCCGGGGACGGCGGCCCGGGCACGGCGACGGTGCCCCTGTCCACCCGCTGGACGGCCGGGGGCGCCTCGTGGACGTCGCGGGGGTTGCTCACCCTGGTCGAGGGGGCGGGCCGGTGGCGGGCCCGGTGGGCGCTGGCATCGCTCGACGACCGGCTGCGCGCCGGCGATGTCCTCGCCGCCGAGAGCTCGGAGTCCGAGCGGGCCGCCATCCTGGACGGGGCCGGGCAGCCCCTGGTGGCCCCCACCCCGGTGGTGCACGTGGGTGTGGTGCCCCAGCGGGCCACCGACATCGACGGCCTGGCCGCCGGGCTGGCCCGCCTCCTCGACATCGACGCCGCCGACCTGGCCACCCGGGTCCGGGCCGCGGCCCCCACCGCCTTCGTCGACGTCATCACCCTGCGCCGCACCGACTACGAGCCCCTCCGGGCCCAGCTCCAGCCCCTGCCCGGCACCGCCTTCCAGGAGGACACCCAGCTGCTGGCCCCCACCCGCTCCTTCGCCCGGGCCCTGCTGGGCACGGTCGGCCCGGCCACCGCCGAGCAGGTGGCGGCGTCCGAGGGACGGCTGGCCGAGGGCGACGCCGCCGGCCAGTCCGGGCTCCAGGCCCGCTACGACACCCTGCTGCGGGGGACGCCGGGCGTGGTCGTCACCGTGACCCGGGCCCCGGCCGGGGGCGGGCCCGGCGGCCCGTCGTCGACCACCGCACCGGCCGAGGGCACGACCGAGACCCTGGAGGAGGTGCCCGGCCGGCCCGGCACCCCGGTCCGCACCACGCTGGACGTGGCCACCCAGCAGGCGGCCGAGGCCGCCCTGGCCGGCGAGGGCCGGGTCAGCGCCCTGGTGGCCGTGCGGGCCAGCACCGGTGAGGTCCTGGCCGTGGCCAACGGCCCCACCGGCACGACCAGCAACGTGGCCACCACCGGCCGGGTGCCGCCCGGCTCCACCTTCAAGGTGGTCTCGACCCTGGCCCACCTGCGGCGGGGCCTGTCCGTCGACCAGGTGGTGCCGTGTCCGGCCACCGCCTCGGTGGGAGGGCGCTCGTTCCGCAACGCCGGCGGCTTGGCCCTGGGCGAGGTGCCGTTCCGCACCGACTTCGCCCGGTCGTGCAACACCGCCTTCGTGGGCCTGGCCGCCGAGCTGGGCCCCGACGACCTCACCGACGCCGGCCGGGCCTTCGGGCTGGGCGTGGAGGTCGACGCCGGTGTGGCCTCCTACCCCGGGTCGGTGCCCCCCACCGAGGGCCCGGTCGACGCCGCCGCCGCCTCCATCGGCCAGGGCCGGCTCCAGGCCAGCCCGCTGGCCATGGCCGGCGTGGCCGCCACCGTGGCCAGCGGGACGTGGCGGGCGCCCCGCGTCGTCACCGAGCCCGCCCCCGCCGCCGTCCCCGAGCAGCCCCTGGGCCCGGGCGAGGCCGACACCCTGCGGGCCCTGATGCGGGGCGTGGTCACCGGGGGCACCGGCGCGGCCCTGGCCGGGGTGCCCGGCGGGGAGGTGTTCGCCAAGACCGGCACGGCCGAGTTCGGCACCGAGGCCCCGCCCCGGACCCACGCCTGGATCATCGGCTTCCAGGGCGACGTGGCCTTCGCCGTCTTCGTGGAAGGGGGCGAGAGCGGCAGCGGCGTGGCCGCCCCCCTCGCGGCCCGGTTCCTGACCGAGCTGGCCGGAGGCTGACGGAGGTCAGCGGCGGCGGAGGACGGGGTGGGGGAGGAAGGTGGTGGCCCCCCGGGCCTCGACGTACTCCACGAACATCCGGAAGGCCCGGCGGTCGGTCATCTCGATGATCTCGTCGCGCATCTCGACGTAGACCGGCTGGTGGCCCACGAAGGCCCCCTCGTCCGAGGTGCACCACCAGTGGAACTCGGAGCCGCCCTCGCCCCAGTCCCGGCGCTTCCACTCCCGCAGGGTGGACGTCACGTGCCCGTGGCCGTCGGTCTCGTCCACCCGGCGCAGCGGCACCTGCCAGCACACCTCGGGCTTCCAGTCGAGGAACGACTCCCCCCGGCGGACCGCGGCGGCGTGGAGGGCGCAGCAGGCGCCGCCCGGGTGGTCGGGCCGGTTCAGGAAGATGCAGGCGCCGTCGACGATCCGGGTGACGGTCTCCTTGTCCTTGTTGACGTAGATGGCCGGCCGCTTGGCCGTGGCCTTCTTGCGGAGCTGCCACTCGTCGGCACCGAGCAGGGCGACGTGGGCCTCGGTGCGCGTCCGGTCGTCCTCACTGACGAAGTGGGCGCCGTAGGAGCAGCAGCCCTCCTCCCGCTCCGGCGCCGGGGCGGAAAGGATCCCGGGGCAGCCGTTGCCGTAGATGCACGTCCAGTTCGACAGCAGGAACGTGAGGTCCCACACCCAGGTTCGATCCTCGTCGGGATCGTCGAACGACACCCACTCATGGAGGTCGATCGGCACCCGCTTCGGCATCGTTCGAGGGTAGCGGTGGGATGATGTCGGCGATGA
>DASQKY010000023.1 GCA_035630295.1 Acidimicrobiales bacterium
TGCCCACCTCGGCGGCGCCGACACCTGGCGGCGCGGGGTCAGGCGCGCGGCTCGGCCGGGCTGCGGGTGGCGGTGATCGTCGCCGAGCCCAGGACGGTGTCCCCGTCGTAGAGCACGACCGCCTGCCCGGGTGCGACCCGCCGGCGAGGGGACCGCCACTCGAGGGTCACCGCACCGTCCGGTCCCGCCTCGACGTCGGCCGGCTCGGCCCGACCGTGCGCGCTGCACTGCGCGAGCAGGTCACCGTGGACCGGTCGGTCGGCCCAGCTCACCGGCCCGAGGACCTGCCGGTCGACGAGCAGGTCATCGGCGGAGCCGATCGTCACGCGCGCGTAGGCGGGCTCGACCCGCAGCACGTGTCTCTTCGGGCCGCCACCGGGCAGGCCGAGGCCTCGCCGCTGGCCGACGGTGACGAGCTCCACCGCCGGCACCCGTCCCACCTCGGCACCGGACCGGTCGCGCACCACCCCCGGGGTGAGGGCGGCCCTCCGACCGAGGAACGCGGCGCGGCCCTCGGCCGAGGTGATGAAGCACACGTCCTGGCTGTCGGGCTTGTGCGCGGTGCGCAGGCCGAGCTCGGCGGCCATCGCCCGCACCCTGTCCTTCGTGAGCCCGCCGATCGGGAACAGGGTCCGGGCCAGGGTGGCCTGGTCGAGCATGTGCAGGACGTAGGACTGGTCCTTGGCCGCGTCGGCGCCCCGGGCCACCCGGCGGCGCCCGTCGGGCCCCACGGCGACGCGGGCGTGGTGGCCGGTGGCCACCGCGTCGAAGCCGAGGCGGTCGGCCCGGGCCAGGAGGGACCCGAACTTGAGGTGCCGGTTGCAGGCCATGCACGGGTTGGGCGTGGCCCCGCGGGCGTGGGCGGCCACGTAGGGACCGACCACCGCGGCCTCGAACTCCTCGGCGTAGGCGAAGGTGTGGTGGTCGATGCCCAGCGCGTCGGCCACCCGGCGGGCGTCGTCCACGTCCGAGACCGAGCAGCACCCCGAGTCCGACTCGCCCCCCCACAGCTTGAGGGTGGCCCCCACCACGTCGTGGCCGGCGGCCACCAGCCGGGCCGCGGCCACCGACGAGTCGACCCCGCCCGACAGGGCCACCAGCACCCTCACCGGCTCGCCCCCGAGGCCAGCGGCGGGGCCACGCCGGCCACCCGGGCCACCGCGGCCGGCACCGCGGCCAGCGCCCGGTCGACGTCGTCGTCGGTGGTGGACCAGCCCAACGTGAGGCGCAGGGAGCCGGCGGCCGCGGCGCGGTCGACCCCCAGGCCGGCCAGCACGTGCGAGGTCTCGGTGGCCCCCGACGAGCACGAGGCCCCGGCCGAGGCGGCCACGCCGGCCTGGTCGAGCAGGAACAGCACCTCGTCGGCGGCCACCCCCGGCAGGCACAGGTGGAGGTGGCCGGGCAGCACGTGGTCCCGCGACCCGCCGGGCGCCACCACCGTCTCCCGGGTGCCGGGGGCGAGGGGGGCCAGGGCGGCCACCAGGCCCTCGGCCAGGCGGTCGCGCTGGGCCGCCACCCGGGCCGCCAGGGCGGGGCGCTGCTCGACCACCAGGCGGGCGGCCACCCCGAAGCCGACGATGCCGGCCACGTTGGGCGTGCCGCTGCGCCGTCCCCGCTCCTGGCCCCCGCCGTGGAGGAGGGGCTCCAGGGCCACCCCGTCCCGGGCCACCAGCGCGCCCACCCCCTTGGGGCCGCCCAGCTTGTGGGCGCTCAGGGCCACCAGGCCGGCGGGGGCGGCGGCGGTGGGCAGGTCCAGCCAGGCCCCGGCCTGCACGGCGTCGGTGTGGAGCGGGGTGCCCGGGGCGAGGGCGGCGACCACGGCCGCCACCTCGTCGAGGGGCTGCACGGTGCCGACCTCGTTGTTGGCCAGCCCCACGGCCACCAGGGCCACCGCGCCCTCGGCGGCCCGGCCCAGGGCGGCGGCCAGGGCGTCGAGGTCCAGGCGGCCCCGGCCGTCGACCGGGACCACCTCCAGCGGGCGGCCGGCCAGGCGGGCCGCGGCCCGGGCCCCGTCGAGCACGGCGTGGTGGTCGACGGCCCCCACCACCAGGGCGCCGGGCCGGGTGTCGACCGCGCCCCGCAGGGCGGTGGCGTCGGCCTCGGTCCCCCCCGAGGTGAACACCACCTCGCCGGGGGCGCACCCGGCCAGGGCGGCCACCGCGTCGCGGGCGTCGTCCACCGCCCGGCGGGCGTGGCGGGCGGCGGCGTGGCCCCCCGACGGGTTGCCGGGGTGGTCGGCCAGGAACGGCAGCATGGCCTCCAGCGCCTCGGGTCGCAGCGGGGTGCTGGCCGCGTGGTCGAGGTAGGTCGCGGTCGCGGGGGCGGGGGCCACCCGGCCACGGTACCGGTCCCCCGCCGCCGGCCCCCGGCGTCCTCCCGGGCCGGGCCGGGGTGCGAGGCTCTGCCCATGGAGGGCTACGACGCCGCCACCTACGGGGACCGCTTCGCCGACGTCTACGACGACTGGTACGCCGACGAGGAGGCCACCGCGGCCTGCGTGACGGCGTTGGTCGCGCTGGCCGCCGAGGTCGCCGGCCCGGCGGCCCGCCTCCTGGAGCTGGGGGTGGGGACCGGGCGGCTGGCCCTGCCCCTGGCCGCCGACGGCCTGGCCGTGACCGGCCTGGACGCCTCGGCGGCCATGCTCGACCGGCTGGCGGCCAAGCCCGGGGCCGAACGGGTCACCCGGGTGGCGGGCGACATGGCCGGCCCCCTCCCCGACGGGCCCTTCGACGTGGTGCTGGTGGCCCGTAACACGTTCTTCAACCTGACCACCGCGGCCGCCCAGCGGGCCTGCCTGGCCGAGGTGGCCCGGGTCCTGGCCCCCGGCGGCCGGTTGGTGGTCGAGGCCTTCGTGCCCACCGAGGAGGACGGCCCCCGCTCCTCGGTCGAGGTGCGCGACATCAGCGCCGAGCGGGTCCTGCTGTTCGTCGACCGCCACGACCCCGACACCGGCGAGGTGTGGAGCTCGTACGTCGACATCCGGCCCGAGGGGGTGGGGTTCCGGCCCTGCCACGTGCGCTACCTGGCTCCCGGGGCGCTGGACGGGCTGGCCGCCGGCGCCGGCCTGGTGCTCGACCGGCGCCACGCCGACTGGGCCGGGACACCGTTCGACGACACCTCCCCCCACCACGTCTCGACCTACCGGCGGGCCTGACCAGCGATCGGCCCGAGCGCCAGCGGTCGTCGCCGGGGGCCCGAGCACGACCGTGGGCCGGGCCCACCCGGGGGCCAGACTGCGGGGGTGGGCAAGGTCCGGGTCGGCGTCACCATCGACGCCCCGCCGCCGCGGGTGTGGGACGAGGTGGAGCACATCGACGGCCACGTGGCCTGGATGGCCGACGCCGAGTCCATCCGGTTCACCTCCCGATCACGCCGGGGCGTGGGCACCACCTTCGACTGCGTCACCCGGGTCGGCCCGATCCGGCTCACCGACCGCATGGAGGTGACCGAGTGGCGCGAGGGCCGGGCCATCGGCGTGCGCCACGTGGGGGTGGTCACCGGCACCGGCCGCTTCACCCTCCGGCGGGCCCGGCGGGGCCGCACCCGCTTCACCTGGGAGGAGCGGCTGCGCTACCCGTGGTGGCTGGGGGGGCCGGTCGGGGGCGTGGCCGGCGACCGGGTCATGGCCGCCATCTGGCGCCGCAACCTGGCCACCCTCAAGGGCCTGGTGGAGGGCCGCTGAGCCGATCCGGCCCCGGCGGCCGGGCCCCGTCGCCCCGCCGTCAGGTCGGGCCGTACTCGGCCGCCATGAGCAGGTAGGCGCCGAGGCCGCAGGCCACCCCCAGGACGGCCACCACGGCGGCGGTGGCGGCCGGGGCCTGCCGGGCCACCACCCGGCGGCCGTGGACCAGGACGGCTCCGAAGGCCAGCCCTCCGGCCAGGCCCCCGAGGTGGCCGCCCACCGACAGGCCCGGCGACAGGAAGGTGATGGCCAGGTTGAAGCCGACGATGGGCAGCAACCCGGAGCGGACCAGGTCGATGTTGCGCTCGCGGGCCACCAGCAGGAGGGCGCCCATGAGGCCGAAGATGGCTCCCGAGGCGCCGACGGTGGGCGAGGTCGGGGAGGCCAGCACCACGCCCAGGCTGCCGGCCAGCAGGGACGCCCCGTAGAGGGCCGAGAACCGCAGCCGCCCCAGGGCGGGCTCCAGGACCGAGCCGACCACGAACAGCGACCACATGTTGAGCCCGACGTGCAGCAGGCCGCCGTGCAGGAACCCGCCGGCGACCAGCCGCCACGGCTCCTCCGGCACGAACGACCCGAGGAGGAGGCCGTCGGCCTGGATGCCCCCGCCCCACCCCCGCACGGCCAGGAGCTGGCCGCCGGTGGTCCAGGGCGCCATGCCCCTCGTGACCAGGTCGAGGAGGAACACCGCCAGGTTCACCCCGATGAGCGCCTGGGTCACCAGGGGCCGGGTCCGGAGCGCGGCCGGGCCCCGGTAGACCTTCTGGGCCCCCCGGTTGGCGCAGTCGGGGCAGTGGAACCCGACCGCAGCCTGGTGCATGCAGGACGGGCAGATGGGCCGGTCGCAGCGTTGGCAGACGATGCCCGCCACCCGGTCGGGGTGGCGGTAGCAGGTGCGGACGTCGGAGGGCGCGGTCACGATGCCCGCGACGCTACCGGCGCCCCGCCGGGAGCCGGCGGGCGGGGGGACCGCACTACCGTCGCTACCGGCCGACGAAGGCGGCCCGGCCCGGGCCGGCGTCGCGGAACGAGGCCACCCCGATGCGGGCGTCCTCGGTGGCGAAGGCCTGGGCGAAGAGCTCCTGCTCCAGCTCGACCCCCGAGGCCAGGCTGACGTCCAGGCCCCGGTCGATGGCCCGCTTGGCCAGGCCCTGGGCCACCACGGCCCCCCGGGCCAGCTCGGCCGCCCAGGCCAGGGCCTCGTCCTGGACGGCGTCGGCGGCGGCGACCCGGTCGACGAGGCCGATGCGCAGCGCCTCCTCGGCCTCGACGGCCCGCCCGGTCAGGATCATGTCCTTGGCCCGGGCCGGGCCCACCAGCCGGGCCAGGCGCTGGGTGCCGCCCCCGCCGGGGATGATGCCGAGCAGGATCTCGGGCTGGCCCAGGCGGGCCCGGTCCGAGGCGATGCGCAGGTCGCAGGCCAGGGCCAGCTCGCACCCGCCGCCGAGGGCCACGCCGCTGACGGCGGCGATGACCACCCGGGGGATGTCCGCCACCGCGCCCAGCGCCCGGGCGAACTGGCCGCCGACGACTCGGGCCTCGTCGGGCCCGGCGAGCTCGGAGATGTCGGCGCCGGCGGCGAAGACCCGGTCGCCGCCGGTCACGACCACGGCGCCGGGGGGCTCGGCGGTGAGGGCCTGGGCCGCCCCCTCGAGCTGGCGGAGCAGCTCGGTGGACAGGGCGTTGACCTTGCCGTTCTCGATGCGGAGGACGGCGACACCGTCGTCGCGGCGCTCGACGGAGACGAGGGGCTGGTCGGAGGCCATCGGGCGACGCTAGCGCCGGGCCCGTTCAGAGCGAGACGGCGCTCTCGGTCTCCAACCCGACGGCCTCCACGGCGGTGACGCCGGGGACCCGGTCCTTGAGGATGCGCTCCACACCGGCCTTGAGGGTGACCGTGGAGGCCGGGCAGCTCACGCAGGCACCGGTGAGCTCGACGGTGACCACGCCGGTCACGTCGTCGTAGCCCCGGAGGTGGATGTCGCCCCCGTCGGCCTGGATGGCGGGCCGGATGGCGTCGATGGTGGTGGTGAGCTTCTCCAGCACGATCTCTCGCAGTCGTCGGGGCCCGGGGGATCCGGAGCCCCGACCGGCCGCCATCCTCCCATGGGAGCAGAGGGGGGCCGAATCGGGGCGCACGGGTGGCAACGCCGGGACCGCCCCGCCCTGTTCCCCCACCCGGCCGTGTCCCCCGTCACCTCGACGTGGTGCTCCCCGACTGTCGGTGGGCTCGGGGCCGTCCCTACCATCCCCGGCGTGCTCCCGTCGCTGCTGGCCCATGGCACCGCCGGGCTGGCCGGCGAGGGGGTGCCCGTCGCCGTGGTCTACGCCATCGTCGTGGTGGGGGCCGCCCTGCTGGCCCTGGCCCTGCGGGCCCGGGGCGCGGCGCCGGTCGGGGGACCGGCGGTGGCGCCGCTGAGCCTGGACGGGGCCGAGTGCGGCCCGTGGCCGGGCGACGGCCTGGGCGCCCCGGCCCGGCTCGCCCTGCAGGCCCTCGGGGTGGCGGCGCTGGCCTTCGCCCTGGCCACCGGGTGGTTCGGCTCCGAGCTGTCGGGGGCCAACCCGGCCCCGCTGCTGCTGCTGGCCGTGGGGTGGTGGGCGGTGCCGGCCCTCTCGTGGCTGCTGGGCGACTGGTGGCGCCTGGTCGATCCCTACGACGCGCTGGCCGCCGTCGTCGACCGGGTGCGAGGGCGACCGGCACCGGGCCCCGAGGGCCTGGTCGGCGCCGATGCCGACGAGCCCGGCGACTGGTGGGTGCCCGCCCTGCTGCTGGCCTCCTTCGCCTGGCTGGTCACCTGCTGGCCCGACGGGTTGCGGCCCCGGGCCATGGCCGCCTGGCTGGCCGCGCTGACCGTGCTCATGCTGGCCGGGGCCGTCCTCGGGGGCCGGGCCTGGGTGCGCCGCACCTCGCCCCTGGCCGTGGTGGCGGGGACGGTGGCCGCCGCCTCGCCCCTGTCCTGGGCCGGTGGGCGGCCCCGCCTCCGCTCCCCGTTCCGGGGCCTGGCCGCCCGGGCCGGCGGCCGCCGCTCGCTGGCCGCCCTGGTGGTGGTCCTGGGGGCCACGGTGTGGGAGGCCACGGCCGGCAGCCAGTGGTGGGCCGACCTGGCCGGGCTGGGCGACGACGCCGGGGCCGTGCTGTGGTCCACCGTGGGGCTGGCCTGGGCTGTGCTGCTGGTGGGGGCGGCCTGGGTGGGCATCGTGCGCCTGGCCGAGGTGGTGGCCGACCGCCGGGGCGGGCCGGAGCGGGTCGAGCCCCTGGCCCCGGACCTGGCCGCCGCCCTGGGGCCCCTGGCCGTGGTGGCGGCGGTGGCCCACCAGCTCGGGTCCCTCCTCGTCGACGTGCAGGACCTGGTCGTCCTGGCCCTGGATCCCTTCGCCGAGGGGTGGGACCTGTTCGACTCCTACTCGTGGCGAGCCAACGAGCAGCTCCTGTCCCCGGCCACCCTGGGCTGGGTGCAGGTCGGCCTCCTGGCCGCCGCCCTGGGGGTGGGCCTGGTGGGGGCCTGGGATCGGGCCATCGCCCGGCTGGGACCGGCGGTGGCCGAGGCCGGCTGGGTGCTGGCCGGGTGGACGGCGGCGGCGGGGGCGGTGGGCGTGTGGCTCCTGCTCGGCGCGTGAGGCCGGCCCGGTGAGGCTGCTCCTGGCCCACCAGGGCGGCTGGGACGAGCTCCTGCTGGTGCTGACCCCGGTGTCGCTGTTCGCCGGGCTCCTGGCCCTGGCCAACCGCCGGGCCAACGCCCAGCTCCGGGATCGGCGCCCGCCCCCCGACGACGACCCCCCCGAGTCCCCCGACGCCACCCCCTGAGGCTCCCGTTCTGAGGCGCCACAGCCCATGGCCGTGCGCGCCAGCGCCTCAGAACGGCACGACGGGAGCCCGCACCCGGTTCTGAGGCGCCACGGCCCGTGATCGTGGGCGCTGGCGCCTCAGAACGGTTCAGGCCGCGGTGATGTCGGCGCCGAGGGCGGTCAGCTTCTCGACGAAGCGCTCGTAGCCCCGGGCCACGTGGTGGGCCTCGCTGATCACGGTCTCGCCCTCGGCGCCCAGGGCGGCCACCACGATGGCGGCGCCGGCCCGGATGTCGTGGGCCCGCACCGGGGCGCCCGACAGCCGGGGCACGCCCCGGATCAGGGCGTAGTGCTGCTCGATGCGGATGTCGGCCCCCATGCGCACCAGCTCGTCCACGTAGCGGAAGCGACCGCCGAAGATGTTCTCGGTGGCGATGGCCGCCCCGTCGGCCACGGCCAGCACCGCCACCATGAGCGGCAGGTAGTCGGTGGCGATGCCGGGGTACGGGAGGCTGTTGATGTCCACGGCCCGGACCCGGTCCGGGGCCGCCGCCCACACGCCGTCGGGGTGGGCCGAGGTGCGCAGGCCCATGTCGCCCAGCTTCTGCATGAGCATGTCCATGTGGGAGGGCCGGGCGCCCTCGATGACCAGCTCACCCCCGCACACGGCCAGGGCGGCCAGGAAGGTGGCGGCCTCCAGCCGATCGGGGATGACCTCGTGGTCCACGGGGTGGAGCTCGGTGACCCCCTCGATGGTGATGGTGCTGCTGCCCCCGCCGAGCACGTTGGCCCCCATGCGGTTGAGGAAGGCGGCCAGGTCGGCCAGCTCGGGCTCCTTGGCCGCGTTCTCGATGACGGTGGTGCCCTCGGCCAGCACCGCGGCCATGAGCACGTTCTCGGTGGCCCCCACGCTCGGGTACTCGAGCACCACCCGGGTGCCCTGGAGGCGGTCGGCCACGCCCTCGATGTAGCCGTGCTCGGTCTTGAACGTGGCCCCCAGCCGGCGCAGGGCGTCGAGGTGCCAGTCGATGGGGCGCTGGCCGAAGTCGTCGCCGCCGGGGAGCGACACCCGGGCCCGCCCCTCCCGGGCCAGCAGGGGCCCCAGGACGACGATGGAGGCCCGCATGGCCTCGACCAGCTCGTAGGGGGCCTCGGGCACGATCTCGGCCGGGCGGTCCACGGTCAGGACGCCATCGGCGTAGGCCACCTGGCACCCGATGGCCCGCAGCAGGTCGGCCATCAGCCGCACGTCGGTGATGTCGGGGACGTTGCGGATGGTGAAGCGACCCTCGGCCAGCACCGTGGCCGCCATGAGCTTGAGGACGGAGTTCTTGGCCCCCGACAGCCGGACCCGCCCGTCGAGGGGCGCGCCGCCGCGCACGACGATGCGTTCCATCGGGCCAGCATGCCACCGAGCGGGACCGCCCGGTCCCCGAGGCGTCCCTCGGGGGACGAGCGGCCCGCCCCGCCCCCCACCGCCACGACGCCACCCAGGGGGGACCAGCACCGGAGGGGACCGTCCCTGCCGGTCTCCGCTCCCCCCGCCAAGATGCGGCCGTGGCCCGGTCGACCCAGACGCTGGAGGTGGACGGGGCGACGGCCGAGGCCCTCCTGCGCCCCCGGCGGGACCTGGTGGTGGAGCGGGCGTGGACCGCCGAGGACGAGGCCGCGTGGCGGGGCGGGCCGACCCCCGCGGCCCCGGCCGGGGCGACCGGGGCCTCCTTCGCCCTGGAGCGGGGGCCCATGCACTGGTACCGGCGCGACGTGGAGGTGGAGGCCCCGGGCGACGACGGGCGGCGACGGGTCACCGAGACGACGCGCTTCCGCCTGGCCCTCGGCCCGTGGAGCGTGGCGGCGCTGCTGCCGGCCCGGTTCGCCCTGCGCCGGGTGGAGGGCCGGGACCGGGATCGGGTGCCGGTGTGGGCGCCCCCCGACCGGCTCGACCGGCGGGCCGGGACGGTGCTGGGCGTGCTCCTCTCCCTGGCCCTGGTCACCGGCTACCTGGGCACCGTCATCACCCAGACCGTCTCCTACGCGGCGTCCGAGTTCGGGCGGGGGACCACGGCCCAGAGCGGGGTGCTGGCCGCGGCGCGGGTCGGGGTGCTCGGCAGCCTGGTGCTGGTCGGGCTGTCGGACCGGCGCGGCCGGCGGCGCCTGCTGCTGGGCTCGGTGGTGGCCGGCTGCGGGGCGACGGTGGTGGGGGCGTTCTCGCCCTCCATGGAGGTGCTGGGCGCGACCCAGGCGGTGGCCCGGGGCTTCTCCACCGCGGCCGCCCTCCTGCTGGTGGTGGTGGCGGCCGAGGAGATGCCGGCCGGGGCCCGGGCCTACGCCCTGAGCGTGATGGCCATGGCCGGCGCCCTGGGCGCGGGGGTGGCGCTGTGGGTCCTGCCCCTGGCCGACCGGGGCGCCGCGGCCTGGCGGATCCTGTACGTCGTGGCCGCCCTGGGCATCCCGGTGGCCCTCCGGGCCGGCCGCCGGCTCCCCGAGAGCCAGCGCTTCGCCCGTCCCCACCGGGCCGCCACCGTGGTGCGGGGCCACGGCCGCCGGCTGTGGTCCCTGAGCATGGCCTTCTTCTGCGCGTCGGCCTTCGCCGCCCCCAGCAGCCAGCTCCTCATCGAGTTCCTGCGGGACGAGCGGGGGTTCTCCGCCGCTCGCATCAGCCTGTTCACGGTGCTGACCTCGACCCCGGCCGGCCTCGGCCTGGTGGCCGGCGGGCGCCTGGCCGACACCCGGGGGCGTCGCCTGGTGGTCGCGGTGGGGGTGGGCGGCGGGTCTTTGGTGGGCGCCTGGGGGTTCACCGCCCAGGGCTGGCCCATGTGGGTGGCCAACCTGGTGGCCACCATGCTGGCCGCCCTGGCCCTCCCCGCCCTGCGGGCCTACGGGCCCGAGCTGTTCCCCACCGCGGCCCGGGGGCGGGCCAACGGCATCGTCGAGGTGGTGTCGGTGGCCGGGAGCGCGGCGGGCCTGCTGGTGGCCGGGATCGTGGCCGACCGGACCGGCCGTCTGGCCGACGGGATGCTGTGGCTGCTGCCCCTCGGCCTGCTGGTGGCGGTGCTGGCCCTGACCGTGTTCCCCGAGACGGCCCGCCGGGAGCTGGAGGACATCAACCCCGAGGACGCCGAGGCCCCCGACCCCGCCGGTCCGCTCAGGCCACCACCGTGACCGGGACGCCGAGGGGCAGGCCGACCTCCTCGACCAGGCGGACCATGACGTCGTCGGGCACCCGCACGCAGCCGTGGCTGACCTGCCGGCCGAACGACGCCGGGTCGGTGTCGCCGTGGATGCCCAGGCGCCCGTCGCCGCCCCCGAAGGACTCCAGGGTCGAGAAGCCGGACAGGCCGTAGGCGAAGGAGCCGTACCCGGCGTTGGTCGGATCGATCAGGACCCACGTGTAGTACTCGCCGCCCACGGTGGGGGTGTCGGCGGCACCCACGCCCACCGGGCTGTCGACCAGGACCTCGCTCCCCTTCTGCACCATCATCCGGAAGCCCGACAGCGACACCTGGATCTGGTAGTCGTGGCTGGCCACGGTGACGTCGTCGCGGTCGATCCACCCCTTCGACCCGTTGGGCCGCACCGGCAGCAGCACCTCGAGCCGGTCGCCGGCCTCGGCCAGCACCAGGAAGACCTGGGGCTGCCCGTAGTCGCCGCTCGCCGGCACCGGGTCGCGGGTGGCCTCGCCGGTGGGGCCGGTGTGCACGGTGAGCACGCCCTCCTGGTCGCGCACGGTGGCCACCCGGCTGGTGCGAGCGGGCAGGGCCGACAGGCCCGGCGGGGGGGCGGCCGTGGTCGAGGTGGTGGTGGTCGTGCCCGGCTCGGTGGAGGGCGCGGCGGGCCCCGTGGTGGACGTGGACGTCGTCGTGGGCCGGAACGGGGCCGGGTCGAGGCTGGGCTCGTCGTGGGTGAGCGACACCAGGGTGGCCACCAGCAGGGCCACGGCGGCCACGGTCCCACCGGCCCAGGCCAGGTTCCGGCGGGTGATCTCGGGCCGACGCACGGCCGGCGATGGTACCCGGGGTGGGCGGCGGCCGGTCAGAAGCCGGGTCGGGCCGCCCGGGAGACCAGCTCCTCCGAGGCCAGCAGGGTGGCCACCAGCACCTGCTCGCCCCGGGGCCGGAGCACCCGGGCCCGCCAGTAGGCCAGGGCGGCGGCGTCGGGGGCGCGGCCCACGACCTGCCGGAAGCGGGCGGTGACCACCCGTCCGGCCCACTCGGCGCTGGCCAGCAGGGTGCGGGCCAGGCGCGTGGGCCCGTCGGCGTCGACGCGCGGCTCCCAGTAGGCGAGGGAGGAGGCGTCGGGCAGGCGGCCGACCAGGGCCACGTAGAGGCCCTCGATCACGGCCGCCGCGGTGGTGGTCGAGCCCGAGGCCCCCCGGGAGAACTGGGCCAGGAGGACGAAGGCGGCCTCCCACCGGCGCCCGGCCAGGGCCAGCAGGAACCGCAGGTCGCCGGGGCTGTACGACCCGCCCACCAGGACCTGGGCCGGGCGCCCGACGGCGGCCAGGCCGGCGGTCGGGCCGTCGACGATGGCTGCGGTGCGGGCGATGCGGGCCGCGGCCGACCGGCGGCTGCGGGCGATGCCGTCGAGCTCGGGCCCCGGCGCCGGCTCCCGGCCCCAGGCCGTGACGGCCACCGCGCAGGCCCAGCGGGCGGCGGCGCTCTCCTGGCACGGGTCGTCGATCGGCCCCGAGGGGGCGGCTCCGGCCGGGGGGCCGACCTGCTCGCCCGTGCCCTCGGAGGTGAAGGCCAGGTCGCTGAGCAGGGCCCGGCCCGACGGGGTGCGGTCGAAGCGCACCTCGACGGAGCGCACGGCGGTGAGGTCGACGCCGGTGAAGGCCGACAGCGGCACCCGGACGCCGTTGAGCACGGCGTGGCGGACCACGCTGTCCGGGCGGCGGGCGAAGGCCGAGGAGAAGGCGCCGACCGGCACGGTGGCCGAGGCGCCGGTGGTGTCGGTCAGGCGGAGCGAGGCGTCCTGCCGGTCGCGACGGTCGTTGCGGGCATCGGCGGGGAAGGCGACGCGGAAACGGAGGCCGTCGTAGCCGCTGACGTCGACCCCGGCGGGGTCCAGGTCGGCCCGCACCGTGGCCGTGGGGGCGACCCAGCCCACGTCGAGGACGGCGGCGCTGCCGGGCACGTCGCCCCCTCCCGGGCAGGGGGGGACCACCGAGCCCAGCTCCCCGTCGCCGAAGCGGGGGCCGCAGACCAGCCCGGTGGTGGTCGAGGTGACGGCGCCGGGCCGGAGCTGCGGGCCGAGGCGGGCGTCCTCCCCACCGGCCCACCGGGCCAGCTCCAGGCGGTCGCCGCCGTGGTGGGCGACGGCCCAGCGGGCGGGCCCGGCCGAGGGCGGGACCTCGGTGACCCCGGTGACGAAGGGCTGGAGCACGGCCTCGTCCAGCACGAAGCGCCGCAGGAAGCCGCCCATGACCGTGGCCCCGGCGGCGGCCTGCTGCGGCCCGGTCAGGCGGCCCGGCCCCTCGGGGCGACACGGCTCCGAGTCGTCCGGCGGGCCGTCGAGGAAGCTGTACTCGGAGTCGTCGCCCGAGGCCGGCCCGGTGGTCCAGACCGTGTTGAAGAAGTTGTGGTTGGCCCCGTGGAGCAGGGTCGTCTGCTTCACCGACGTGTCCCCGGGGCTGCCGTAGCGGCCGTCGTCGTAGTACGCCGCCCCCTGGAGGTCAGACACGTCGCCGTCGCAGAAGGGCAGGACGACCTGGAGGTGGACCCCACCCAGGACCCGACGGGCGAAGTCCACCGGGGCCAGGGCGACCACGGCCCGGATGCCGTAGGGGGCGCCCCGGCGCTGGTTGAGCTGGGCCGCGGCCACCACCCCCTCGCCACCCCGGGAGTGGCCCATGAGGCCCACCCGGCCCAGGTCGACGTGGCCCACGAACCGGCTCCCGAAGGGCCCGGTGGCCGCCGTGCCCCAGGCCTGCCACAGCCGCAGGTGCTCCAGCACCAGCTGGGCCCGGGCGGCGGCGCCGCCATCGGCGGTGTAGCTGTCGACGGCGTTGACCCCGTTGGCCCCGATGGAGACCACGATGGTGCCGTGGCTGGCCAGCAGGCGGCCCAGGGCGTCGTAGCCCCGGTAGCTGGGCACCTCGGGCCGGGCCGCCGGGCACGGCCACTCCAGCGACACGTCGTCGCCGGCGGCGCAGGTGGCGTGGCGGCCGTGCTGGAGGACGACCACGGGCGCGGTGCCGGCCACCGCGGCCGGGGCGTAGACCTTGGCCCGGACCTCGACCGGGGCCGGGAACCCGTCGGGGCGGAAGGCCCGGTCGCCCAGGTCGTACTCCAGCTCGTCGACCGCCTGGGGCCCGAGGGCGCCGGGGTCGGGGCCCGTGCCCGGGGCGGGGACCAGGGCGGCCACCGGCCCGAAGGGGGCGGCGGCCGGGGCCGGGGCCGAGGGGGCCAGGACGGCGACGGCGGCCAGGGCCACGGCGACGGCCAGGAGGCGGCGGGGCGGGCGGGCGGTGCTCACCGGACGGCCTCCAGCGCGCCGGCGGCCACGGGCTCGGAGCCCTCCCAGCGGTAGGTGACGGCGGCCCCGGCCACCAGGCCGTCGGCCGAGGGCACCACGACGACCAGGGCGCTCAGGTCGGGCGGGGTCACCGCGGTCCCGAGGTCGCGGCCAGCCACGGCGATGGTGGCCCGCGCCGTCCGGGCCGGGAACGGTCCGGGGACGCGGACCCGCCACACCGCCCGCCCGTCGGCCAGGACCACACGGTCGGCGGTGGGCCCCCCGGCCCGGGCCACGGGGGCCGGAGCGGGGGCGGTGACGGCGGCCAGGAGCTGGCTGGCGTCGAGGCCCTCGACCGGGGACGGGCCGGGGTCTCCGGGCGGGGCGACCGTCGTGGTCGGCTCGCCACCGGCGGTCGGGGGCGCCGCCGGTCCGGAGGCCGGGCCGGGTGCGGCCGGGCCCGGGGGCGCGGCGGTCGGGCCGGCGGCCACGGTGGCCCGGTCGTCGTCACCGGAGCCGCAGGCGGTCCCGCTCACCAGGGTCGCGACCACCAGCACGGCGCCGACCACCCACCCCATCCGTCCACCCAAGGCCCGCTCCTCACGCAGACGATCAGCGGCCCAGTGTGGTGCGGCGTGCCCCGGCGGTCAATCGACCTCCGACCCTCCGGCGGGGCGGGCTCAGGCCAGGGTGGGTAGCCAGTCGGCCACCGCGGCGGCGATGGCGCCGTCCATCCCCTTGGGGTCGTGGCCGGCGCCGTCCAGCCACACGTGGGTGACCGGGCCGGGGATGGAGGCGGTGGCCGCCTCGACCTCCTCCGGCGTGCCGAAGGGGTCCCGGGTGCCGGCCACGAACAGGCACGGCACGTCCAGGGCGGGCAGGTGCTCGGTGCGGAGCCGGTCAGGCTTGCCCGGCGGGTGCAGGGGGTAGCTGAGCAGGACGAGCCCGGCGGCCGGGAGGCCCTCGGCCACCGCCATCGAGCACATGCGGCCGCCCATGGACCGGCCCCCCAGCACCAGGGCCTCGGGGTCGACGCCGGCCCGACCGGTCAGGGCCGCGGCCTCCTCCACGATGCAGGCCACCAGCTTGGGGGCCCGATCGGGGGCCTTGCGCCCCTCGCGCCGGTACGGGAAGTCGACCCGGGCCACGGGCAGGGGGGCGACGGCGCCCTCCACCGCCACCAGGGTGTGGTGGTCGCGCCCGGCCCCGGCGCCGGGGGTCAGCAGGAGGGCCCCGGGAGCGGTCACGAGGCCAACAGGATGCGGCGAGCCTCGGTGAGCTCGGCGATCCGCTCGGGGGCCTGGGCCCGGCCGCCGCCGTGGTCGGGGTGGGCGACTCGCAACAGCTCCCGGAACCGGGTCTGGACCGCCCTCCGGTCCGGGGTGGGGCCGACCAGGCCGAGGACCCCGAGGGCCCAGGCCTCGGGGTCCGCGTAGCGACCGACCGCGGCCACCAGGCCGGCACCCCGCCCGCTGACCACGTCGAGGAGGTGCTGGTCGGCCGGGCCCCGCCACCGCAGACCCCGGCGCACGACCCGCATCACCGGGCCCCGGACCTCGATGGGGAGGCGGCCGGCGGCGTAGACCACGGCCAGCACCTGGGGCCCCGGCGACGTGCCCTCCGAGGTGTCGAGGTCGAGGTGCATGCGCTCGCCGTCGCCCACCAGGCGGTGGACCCGCCGGGTGAGCCCCACGTGGTCGGTCTGGAAGCGGTGGCGGAGGCGGGGCTGGGGGATGCGGTAGCCGTGCTCGAGCTGGTGGGTGAGCCGGTCGAGGTCGGCCAACAGGTCGGCGTCGACCCGGCCGACGAACGCCCCGGCCACCGCGCCCAGGAGGATGCCCCCGAAGCCGGGGGCGGGCGTCACCGGCAGCGTGCAGGAGCCGAGCGCCACCCTCCGGGTGGGGGCGATGGGGCGGGACTGGAAGACCTCCAGCTCGGCCAGCAACATCTGCTCACCGTACCGGCCGACCGCCCCCCGGGGGCCAGGGGAGCGGGCCTAGACCAGGGGCCGGAGCCGGGTCCGCAGGTCGCGGGCGGCCTCGGTGATCTGCTCGTCGGTGGACTCGGCCTCGGACAGCAGGGTGCGCAGGTCCGCCACCCGGGCCACCACGTCGTCCCAGTCGCCCGGAGCGAAGCCGAAGGGCAGGCCCATCTCGGCCACGGAGCCGGCGGCGTCGTCGAAGCGGACGGTGGCGGGCCGGTCGGTGGCGTCGTGGAGGAGGCGATCGGCGGAGACGAACAGCTCGGAGAGCACCTGCTGGGCGTCGGGCCCGTCGAGCTCCTCCTCAGTGGGCTGCTCGTCCTCCCAGGCCGCGGTGAGGGCCTCGATCAGCGCGTCGACCTGCTCCTCGTCGTCGACGCCGACGGCGATCTCGCGGTAGCCCCGCTGGTGGGGGATGCGGGCCTCGATCAGGGCCTCGATGAAGCGGTCCTCCAGGCCGAGGGGCCAGTCCCCCACCTCGTAGGTGACGGGCTCCACCCCGGGGGCCAGGTCCAGGGCGGTGCGCTCCTCGATCTCGTCGATGAGGTCGTCCACGGCGTCGGCGTTGGAGGCGTCGACCACCAGGGTGCTGGCCTCCCAGGCCCGGGGCACCCCCAGGGCGCCGAGCTGGTCGTCGAGCAGCTTGCGCTCCCGGGCACCCCAGTCCGCCAGCTCGAAGGCCATCTGGCCGGGCCCGTCGTCCTCGTCCTCGCCCTCCCCGTCCGGGCCGGCAGTCGCGCCCTCGGCCCCGTCTTCGTCAGCGTCTTCGTCGGCGGCGCCCTCATCAGCGTCCTCGTCGGTGGCCTCCACGGCCTCGACGTCCTCGGCGGTGGCGCCCTCCGCGCCCTCGATCTCCTCCGTCCCTCCGGCGCCCGGGTCGCCGTCGACGGCCTCGGCACCGGCCTCGGCCACCGCGGCGGTGGCTCCGCCGGTGGGGGCGGAGCCGTCGGCCGACCCGGTGGACTCCTCCGCCCCGGTGGCCGCCGGGCCTCCGCGGTCGTCAGGGCCGGCGTCGTCGAGGTCGTCGGCCCCTCCCACCACCCGGGCCACGTCGTCGCCGTCGGCGTCCGCCGGGCCGGTGGCGTCGCCGTCACCGGGGTCGTCGCGCCCGAGCAGGCGGCGGAGCTTCATCGGACCGACCTCACGGTCCGGCAGGTCACGGGGCGCGGGCGCATCGGACCAGTATCGCAGGCGTCAGCGCCAGCCAGCGTCGCCCCGCGGCCGGACGGCGCGCCGGTGGCGTCACCGCCGCCGGTGGCGTCACCCCTCGTCGGTGGCCCCCACGACCTCGGTGCCGTCCGTGACCACCATCTCGTCGGGGATGCGCTCGGTGGTGGAGTACCGCACGGCGCTGTCGCACAGGGCAGGCTCGGGCACCGCGTCACCGGCCGCGGCCCGGACCTCCAGGGCCACCCGCAGCCAGTCGCCGCCGGAGCGCTCGACCCGGTCGACCGCCGCGAAGCGCATGCGGGCCGGTCCCTCGCAGGCCAGCGGGGCGCCGGTCCACACCACGCGGACCGTCCGGCCGTCCAGGCCGACGGCCACCTCCTCGATGTCGGGCGACGGCCGCAGGGGGCCGGCGAAGGTGGCCGGGTCGACCTCGGCGGGGACGGTGGAGACGATCTGCGGCACGCGATCCCGGGGCGCGTCGGGGGGCGGGTCGCAGGCGGCCAGGGCGGGCCCGAGGGCCAGGACGGCCACCGCGCCGAGCAGGCGCCGGCCGCGGGAGGTGCGGAGCATGGGACGGCCTCCGGATGGGGAAGCGGGTACGGCACGCGTCGGCGCGCCGACACCCATGATGCCCCGGCGAGGTGGCGTCCGTCACGCGGCACCACCGCCGGTGTCACCGTCGGTCAGAGCGGGAGGCCGGCGGCGGGGGTCGGGCTGGCGCCGGGACCCGGGTCCTCGGCCGAGGCCACCACGGCCAGGACGGCCTCGCCGTAGCGGGCCAGCTTGGTGGGGCCGATGCCGGGCACCGAGGCCAGGGCGGCCAGGGTGGCCGGGGCCGCCTCGGCGATGGCCCGCACGGTGGCGTCGGAGGCCACCACGTAGGCCGGCACGCTGTCGGCCCGGCTGCGCTCCCTCCGCCAGGCCTTCAGCGCCTCCTCCCGGGCCGCGGCCACGCCCTCCAACGGGACCCCGGGCGCCGCTCGGCCGCCCTCGCGGCGGGGCCGGCCACCGGCGGCCGGGGCGGCAGGAGCCGGGGCGCCGGCCCGGCGGGCGGACCGCTCGGGCCGGTGGGGCGCCCGCCCCTCGAGCTCGGCCAGGAACGGCGAGAGCCGCCCGGCGTCGCCCAGCACCACCACCTCGTCGCGGGCCCGGGTCAGGGCCACGTGCAGGACGCGGCGCTCCTCCTCCTCGTCGAGGGCCAGGCGGTGGGGCAGGAGCCCGGCCGTGACCCCGGCGACCACCACCCGGGGCCACTCCCGGCCCTTGACCCGGTGCACGGTCGACAGCGTGACCGCGGCTTCGCCCCGCCGGGCCCCGCCCCGCAGCGAGTCCCGCAGCCAGGCCTCGAACCCGTCGAGGGCGGGGTGGAGGTCGGCCACCTGGATCAGGGCCTCCAGGTCGTCGAGCTGGCTGGAGCCCTCGCCCCCCTTGGAGCGGTCGAGGCCGGCCATGGCCTCGCCCAGCCCGACCTGGTCGCGGACGACCTCCAGGACCTGGCGGGTGGTGCGGCCGGCACGGGCCACGACGCCGAGGTCGGCGGCCAGGGCCGTGACCTTGTCGGCCACCTTGGCGTCGTCGATGCGGGAGGCGATGGCGGCCACCTCGGCCACGGTCATGGGCCGGCGGAACCACTTGGTGATCCACCGGGGCAGGCCCCGGCTGGGCCTCCGGTAGACCTCGGCCAGGTCGGCGGGGGCGATGGCCTGGGGCTCGGTGGCGATGCGCAGGTAGGCCAGGGCGGCCCGAGCCCCCGTGCGCTCCAGCAGGTCGGGCCCCACCGTCGAGCGCACGGGGATGCCCGCCTCGACCAGGGCCACGTGGGGCGCCAGGAGCAGGGCGTGGACCCGGCCCAGCACGGCGATGCCGTCCGGGTCGTGGCCGGCCTCCAACCAGCCCCGGACCGCGCCGACCAGGGCGTCGGCCCCGCCCGAGGGGGGATGCGCCACCACCCGCACGGCGCCGGGGTCGGAGGCGGCGTCGGCCCGGGGGCGGATGACCTTGGCCACCCGGCGGTGGTTGTACGACAGCAGCGTGGCCGCGGCGGTGACGATGGGGGCGGCGCAGCGGTGGTTGACCTCCAGCGCGTGCTCGCCACCGCCCGGGAACCAGTGGGCGAAGTCGATGAGGAAGCGGGGATCAGCGCCGGCGTGGCCGTAGATGACCTGGTCGTCGTCGCCCACGCCGAACACGTCGAGGGGGGGGCCGGCGACGAGGCGCAGCAGGAGCACGTGGGCCGGCGTGAGGTCCTGGAGCTCGTCCACCAGCACGTGGCGGTGGCGGGCCTGGACTCGCCGGCGCAGGTGGCCGTCGCCCAGCAGGGCCTCGATGGCCGCCGCCACCTGCTCGTCGAAGTCCACGGCGCCCCGGCGGGCCAGCTCTTGGCGGTAGGGCCCGACCAGGGCCGCGAAGCCGGGCACGTCGCCCCGCTCCTGCTCGACGACGGCCGGGTCGCGCAGGCCCAGGCGGACCTCGGTGAGGGCCTCGATGTAGGCCGCGGTGGGGTCGGTGTTGGCCCGGTGCTGCCGGGAGGGGGCGAGGCCGTCGAGGATGCGGCGCACCTCCCGCTCGTCGAGCACCGGGGGGGCGCCGTCGCGGGCCTGGGCCAGGATGCCGTAGGCCAGCCCGTTGAGCGTCTGGACCCGGGCGCCCAGGCCGGCGGTGCGCTCGACCATCTCGTCGCGGGCCTTCACGTTGTAGGCCACGGCCAGCACCGAGCCGGGCTCCCAGCCCCGGTCGACCAGCAGGTGGCGCAGGCGCTCGGTGAGCACCCGGGTCTTGCCCGACCCGGCGGGGGCCACGATCCGGGCCGGGCCCCGGCTGTGGGCCACCGCGGCCCGCTGGTCCTCCTCCAGGGCGGTGGCGACGACGACGTCGCTCCCGGGGCGGTGGGCGGGGTCGGAGGGGGTCAGGTCGGCGGTGGGGGGCGTCGGCTCGGGGGCGACGGCCAGGTGGCCGGCCTCGACCGACTCCCGATGGACCACGCCCAGCCCGCCCAGGTCGGCCCGGGCCAGGGGCTGGCGGGGCCCGCCGTCCACCCACAGGGCGGTGCCGTCGGCCAGGCGCAGGTCCCCGGGCCCGCCGGGGGTGGCGACGGCCCCGTCGGCCAGGCGGGCGGCCTTGACCCCCCACCACCACACCGGCTCGTCACCCCTGGCGTCCCAGGTGTCGGCCCACAGCAGGAAGTGGAGCCGATCGCCGACCAGGTCCAGGTCGACACCCACCTCCCACGGGGTGGCGGAGATGTGCTCCGGCTCCCGGAACCGGGCCGGGTCGACGGCCAGGTCGATGACCAGCGGCCGCCGCTCGGCCCACGCCCCGTGCAAGGTTGCCACCAGTTCCGAGGGGGCGGCCAGGGCGGCCTCGTCGACCCGGACACGGGGGGCGTCGGCCCAGGCCGGGGGGGGCGCGGCGCCGTCGGCCACCACCACCGACCGGCCCAGCGGCCCGGGCCCCGGCCCCCCCGGCCCGCTCACGGCGCGTCGGCCCGGGTCGAGGCGCCGGCCCGGGTCGGGGCGCCGGCCCGGACGACCTCGACGGGCCGGTCGAGCACGTCGGCCAGCAGGTCGGAGCGCTCGGCCGCGGTGTGGAGCTCCAGGTCGACCTCGGCGCCGTCGGCCGGCGTGACCTCGACCACGACGGTGCCCCCGACGGCGCGGGCCCGCGCCGCCGCCACCCGCTGGCCGTGCGTGCGGTCGAGGCCGATGGCCACCCGCAGGAGGGCAGCCAGGGCCCGGACGACGGCCTGCTCCTCCGGGGCCAGGCGGGCGAACTCGGGGTGGCGGGCCTTGGGGGCGCTCTTGCGGTGGTAGCGGGCCACCAGGGCGATGCGCTCGATCTCGGCGTCGGTGAAGCCGACCAGCCGGTCGCTGTTGCGGATGACGTAGTAGGAGTGCTTGTGGTGGCCGTCGTGGCTGACGGCCAGGCCCACGTTGGCCAACAGGGCGGCCGCCTCCAGGTGGTCGCGGCTCTCGGCGTCGAGGCCGAGCAGCCCGGCCAGGTCGTCGTGGAGCTGGAGGGCCAGCGTGGCCACCCAGGCCGAGTGGGCCGGGTCCGGGTCGTTGGCGTCGGCCAGGTGGCGGACGCTGTGGCGGCCCACGTCGGTGACCCGGTGGAGCGAGCCGCCCCGGACCCGCTCCAGGGTGTCGATGAGCACGCCCTCCCGCAGGGCCGCCTCGCTGAGGGTGAGCTCCTCGACGCCGAGGCGCTGCACCACCCCCTCGAGGATGAGGGCGCCGGCGGTGATGATGTCGGCCCGCTTGGGGTCGAGGCCCTCCACCTGGTCCAGGGTGCCCTTGCGGGCGGCCCGGGCCAGCTCGGCGGCGACCTCGCCGATCTCCCCGGCGGTGGCCGTGGCGCCGTTCCAGGTGCGGGCCGGGTCGTCGTCGCCGGCCCGGCGGCGGGCCAGGCGCACCACCTGCTCGATGGTGCCCGAGGAGCCGACCGCCACCTCGAAGCCCACCCGGCGCACCTCCCGCTCGAAGGCCACCAGGGCGCCCCTCACGTGGCGCCGGCAGGCCTCGATGTCGGACTTGGACGGCGGGCCGTCGGCGAAGAAGCGGTTGGTGAGCCGGACCGCCCCCAACTTGAGGGACCGGGCGGCCCGGGCCTCGCCCCGCAGCCCGAGCAGCAGCTCGGTGCTGCCGCCGCCGATGTCGCACAGCAGGAGGGGCCGCTCGTAGACGGGCAGGGCCGACAGCACGCCCAGGTGGATGAGCCGGGCCTCCTCCACGCCGGAGACGACCTCGACCTCCACGCCGGCCTGGCGCCGGGCCCGGCGCAGGAAGTCGTCGTGGTTCTCGGCCTCCCGGACGGCCGAGGTGGCCACGGCCCGCAGCTCGGCGCCGTGGGCGTCGGCCAGGCGCCGGAACCGGCCGAGGGCGGCCACGCCCCGCTCGACGGCCTCGGGGGCCAGAGTCTTCATGTCGCCCGCGCCCTGGCCCAGCCGGACCTGCTCCTTCTCGCGGGTGATGACCTCGAAGCGGTCGCCGTCGACGACGCGGGCCACCACCAGGTGCAGCGAGTTGGTGCCGACGTCGACGGCGGCGAGCACCTCAGCCATCTCCGGCAACCTACCGGTCCCCCGCGACACCTCCGGCCGGTCGCGCCGCAGGCCTGGCAGGGGCTGCCGACGGCGATCCCGGCCGTGATCGGTTCCCGGTGCCCTCCACTACTGTCGATCGCATGACGCCCGAGAAGCAGGTACCGGACCGCAACCTGGCCATGGAGCTGGTCCGGGTGACCGAGGCGGCGGCCATGGCGGCCTCGCGGTGGATGGGCCGGGGCGACAAGATCGGGGCCGACGGGGCGGCGGTGGACGCCATGCGGATCGTCCTGGACACCGTGGCTATGGACGGCATCGTCGTCATCGGCGAGGGCGAGAAGGACGAGGCGCCCATGCTCTACAACGGCGAGCGCATCGGCGACGGCACGCCCCCGCAGACCGACATCGCCGTCGACCCGGTGGAGGGCACGACCCTCACCGCCCTCGGTCGCGGCGGCGCCATCTCGGTGATCGCCGTCTCCGAGCGGGGCAGCATGTTCAACCCGGGGCCCTGCGTGTACATGGAGAAGCTGGCCGTCGGGCCCGAGGCCGCCGGCCTGGTCGACGTGACCGCCCCGGTGGCCGACAACCTGCGGGCCGTGGCCAAGGCCAAGGGCGAGTCGCTGCGCGACGTCACCGCGGTGGTGCTCGACCGGCCCCGCCACGACCAGCTCATCGCCGAGATCCGGGAGGCCGGGGCCCGCATCCGCCTCATCCAGGACGGCGACGTGATCGGCGTGGTGTCCACGGCGTGGCCCGAGGCCGGGGCCGACATCCTCTTCGGCATCGGCGGCACCCCCGAGGGGGTCCTGGCCGCGGCGGCCATGAAGTGCATGGGCGGCGAGATCCAGGGCCGGCTGTGGCCCCGGGACGAGGACGAGCGCCAGACCGCGGTGGACGCCGGCTACGACCTGTCCCAGGTGCTGCTCACCGACGACCTGGTGCAGGGCGACAACTGCTTCTTCGCCGCCACCGGCATCACCGACGGCGAGGTCCTCCGGGGCGTGCACTACACGGCGTCGGGGGCGACCACGCAGTCGCTGGTCATGCGGTCCAAGTCGGGCACCGTGCGGCGCATCGACGCCCGCCACCGCACCGACAAGCTCCAGGAGTTCAGCTCCATCGACTACGGCTGAGCGGCCGTCCCGAGCCGCACCCCGCCATCCCGTCGCCCCGCCCGCCGGTCCACCCAACCCGGCGCCACCCCTCGGAGGATCCCTTGCCGGACGCCACCATCTGGCACAACGCCCGCTGCTCCAAGTCTCGCCAGGCCAAGGCCATCCTCACCGAGGAGCTGGCGGTCGAGGTCGAGGTGCGCGAGTACCTGAAGGAGCCACCGACCCGCGAGGAGCTGGTGGGGCTGATGGGCATGCTCGGCATCGACGACCCCCGGGCCATGATGCGCACCGGGGAGGACGCCTACCGGCAGCTGGGCCTGGCCGACGCCAGCTCCGACGAGCTGCTGGACGCCATCGTCGAGCACCCGGTCCTGCTGGAGCGCCCCATCGTGGTCCGGGGCCGCTCGGCGGTCATCGGCCGCCCCCCGGAGCAGGTCACCTCGTTGTTCTGACCGGCGGCGCGGTCGCCCTCGGCCGCGCCCGTCCCGGCGACCAGCTGGCGCCCGCTGTGTCGGCCGGCCTCGGGGGCCCTTCGGCGCGCCGACATGACGCCAGACGCGTCGAACCCGCCGGCGGGGGGGAGGGACCGGCGGGCTCGATGCGGGTGGTTTGCTGCAGCCACTTTCGGATTGAGGCCGGCAAGGCGGGGTTTCGACGACCTCGCAACTGCAACGTGGGCCATGTTGCCCGCCTCCCAGGAGGCCCAAACCTCCCCCCAAAAAGATTTTCTCGGCGGGCGGGCTGGTGTTGTCCGGGCGCGCGAAGCGCTGACGGTCGGTCAGGCCGAGGTGAGGGTGCCCTTGGCGCGGAGGCGGGTCTCGGCGCGCTGGAGGGCGGCCTGGTTCTCGTCGTCGTGGGCCTCCTGGAGGGCCTTCTCGGCCCTCTCCTTGGCCTGGCGGGCCCGGTCCTCGTCGATGTGGTCGGCCAGCTCGGCCACGTCCGAGAGGATCGAGACCCGGTTGTAGCTCACCTCGACGAAGCCGCCGTGCACGGCCACCCGCACCGTCTCGCCGTCGGCGCCCAGGATCTCGGTGACCCCGATGCCCAGGGCGCCCACGAACGGGGCGTGGCCGGTGAGGAAGGCGATGTCGCCCTCGCCGAGGGTGCGGGTGATGACCCGCTCGGCCTCACCCGACCAGAGGATGGCTTCGGGCGAGACGACCTGGACCTCGAGCGCCACGACCCTCAGCTCCCGCGCTGGAGCTGCTCGGCCTTCTCGCGGGCGGCGTCGGCGCCACCCACGTTCAGGAAGGCCTGCTCCGGCAGGTCGTCGAGGTCGCCCTGGACCAGGGCCTCGAAGGAGTCGACCATCTCGTCCACCGGCGTGGTCACGCCGGGCAGGCCGGTGAAGGTCTCGGCCACGTACATGGGCTGGGACAGGAAGCGCTGCACCTTGCGGGCCCGGGACACGGTGATGCGGTCCTCCTCGGACAGCTCGTCGAGGCCCAGGATGGCGATGATGTCCTGCAGCTCCTTGTAGCGCTGGAGGATGCGCTGCACCTCGCGGGCCACGTTGTAGTGGCGGTCGCCCACCACCTCGGGGGCCAGGATGGTGGAGGTGGAGGCCAGCGGGTCCACCGCCGGGTAGATGCCCAGGGCGGCAATGTCGCGGGAGAGCTCGGTGGTGCCGTCGAAGTGGGTGAAGCTGGTGAACGGTGCCGGGTCGGTGTAGTCGTCGGCCGGCACGTACACCGCCTGCAGGGAGGTGATGGACCGGCCCCGGGTCGAGGTGATGCGCTCCTGCAGCTGGCCCATCTCGTCGGCCAGGGTGGGCTGGTAGCCCACGGCCGAGGGCATGCGGCCCAGCAGGGTCGACACCTCGGAGCCGGCCTGGGTGAAGCGGAAGATGTTGTCCACGAACAGCAGTACGTCCTGCTGCTGCACGTCCCGGAAGTACTCGGCCATGGTCAGGGCGGACAGGGCCACCCGCAGGCGCACGCCGGGCGGCTCGTCCATCTGGCCGAAGCACAGGGCGGCCTTCTCCAGCACGCCCGCCTCCTCCATCTCGATGAGGAGGTCGGTGCCCTCACGGGTGCGCTCGCCCACCCCGGCGAACACCGACACGCCGCCGTGGTTCTGGGCCACCCGGCGGATCATCTCCTGGATGAGCACCGTCTTGCCCACGCCGGCCCCGCCGAACAGGCCGATCTTGCCGCCCTGCTTGTACGGGGTGAGCAGGTCGATGACCTTGATGCCGGTCTCGAACATGGTGGCCGACGGCTCGAGGGTGTCGAAGGCGGGGGCGTCGCGGTGGATGTCCCAGCGCTCGGCCACCTCGCCCAGCTCCTCGGAGGAGATGTCGAGGGGCTCGCCCAGCACGTTGAACACGTGGCCCAGGACCACGTCGCCCACCGGCACCGAGATGCCCCGGCCGGTGTTGCGCACGGTGACACCGCGGCGCAGGCCGTCGGTGGGCTTCAGGCACACGACCCGCACCCGGTTGTCGCCGATCTGCTGGGCCACCTCACCGCCGATGACGATGGGGTCGCCGTCGTTCTCGACGGTCATGGAGACGGCGGTGTTGATCTCGGGCAGGGCGTCGGGCGGGAACTCCACGTCGACCACGGGGCCGGCGATGGCCACCACCCGGCCCTCGGGGAGGGTCTTCGGCTCGTCGATGACGGTCATGTCACGGTCTCCTGGGGGGTGCTCAGCGGGCGAGCGAGTCGGGAAGCAGGTCGTGGACGCCGCCGATGCGGTCGACGAGGAGGTCCTCGCCGCCGCCGGCGCCCTCGCGCAGGGACTCCGCCCCGCCGATGATCTCCATGATCTCGGTGGTGATGGCGTCCTGGCGGGCTCGGTTCATGGCACGGCTGAGCTTCACGATGAGCTCCTCCGCGTTGTCGGTGGCGGACTTCATGGCCCGCTGGCGGGCCGCGTGCTCCGAGGCGGCCGACTCCAGCAGGGCGGCGTACAGGCGGGCCTCGGCGTAGCGGGGCAGCAGCCGGTCGAGGATCTCGGCCGGGCTGGGCTCGAACTCGTAGTCGGCGGTGGGGCCCTCGGTGACGGCCTCGTCGACCTCGCTGGTGTCGATGGGGAGGTAGGTGGCCTCGGTGGCCCGCTGGACGCCGAGGGACACGAAGCGGGTGTAGAAGAGCGCCACCCGGTCGATGTCGCCCTCGGCGAAGCGCTCGGTGACCGCCCCGGCCACGGCCCGGGCGTCCTCGTAGGTGGGCTCGTCGGTGAAGCCGCCGAAGCTGGCCGCGATGTCGTGGCCCCGGAAGCGGAAGTAGGCATCGGCCTTGCGGCCCACGGTGACCAGGGTGACCTGCTGGCCCGCCTCCCGGGCCTCGGTGAGGGCCCGCTCGGCCAGGCGGATGATCTGGGTGTTGTAGCCCCCGGCCAGGCCCCGGTCGGCCGCCACGACCACGATGCCCACCGAGCGGACCTCGTCGCGGGCCTCCAGCAGGGGCGAGCCCCGGCCGGCCCCGGCCCGGGCCAGGTTGCCGATCACCTCGGTGATCTGCTCGGCGTAGGGCCGGGCGGCGGCGACCCGCTGCTGGGCCTTGACGATGCGGCTGGCGGCGATGAGCTCCATCGCCTTGGTGATCTTCTTGGTCGACTGGACGGACTTGATGCGCCGTCGCAGCGTCCTCTCCTGGCCTCCGGCCATGCGGTGCTCCTACCTGCCCCGGTCCCTCAGGCCTCGCCGTCGGGGGCGAAGTCGTGGGTGAAGGCCTCGATGGCGGCGGTCAGGGCGTCCTCGTCGGGGATCTTCCCGTCGTCCCGGATGGCGTCGAGGATGTCGCCGTGGCGGGTCCGGAACCAGGTGATGAGGTCGGTCTCGTACTCCTTGACCCGGGGCACCGGGACCGAGTCGAGGTGGCCCCGGGTGCCGGCGTAGAGCACCAGCACCTGCTCCTCCACCGGGAGGGGCGAGTTGAGGCCCTGCTTGAGCAGCTCGGTGAGGCGGTAGCCCCGCTCCAGGGTGGCCTGGGACACCTTGTCCAGGTCGGAGCCGAACGAGGCGAAGGCCTCCAGCTCGCGGAACTGCGCCAGGTCACCCTTGAGGGTGCCCACCGCGGTCTTCATGGCCTTGATCTGGGCCGCGCCGCCCACCCGGGACACCGACTGGCCCACGTTGATGGCCGGCCGCACGCCCGACTTGAACAGGTCGTCCTCCAGGAAGACCTGGCCGTCGGTGATGGAGATCACGTTGGTGGGGATGTAGGCCGAGATGTCGCCGGCCTTGGTCTCGATGATGGGCAGGGCGGTCATGGACCCGGCGCCGTTGGCGTCGGACAGCTTGGCCGCCCGCTCCAGGAGCCGGCTGTGCAGGTAGAAGACGTCGCCGGGGTAGGCCTCGCGGCCCGGCGGGCGGCGCAGCAGCAGCGACACCTGGCGGTAGGCCTCGGCCTGCTTGGACAGGTCGTCGTAGACCACCAGGGCGTGCTCGGCGTTCTCCATCCAGTGCTGGCCCATGGCGCAGCCGGCGTAGGGGGCCAGGTACTTGTAGGGCGCCGGGTCCGAGGCCGGGGCCACCACCACGACCGTGTAGTCCATGGCGCCGTGGCTGGCCAGGGTGGCCACGGTCTGGGCCACGGTGGAGGCCTTCTGGCCGATGGCCACGTACACGCACTTCACCCCCAGGCCCTTCTGGTTGAGGATGGTGTCGATGGCGACGGTGGTCTTGCCCGTCTTGCGGTCGCCGATGATGAGCTCGCGCTGGCCCCGGCCGATGGGGGTCATGGCGTCGATGGCCTTGATGCCGGTCTGCAGCGGCTCGTGCACCGGCTTGCGCCCGGTGATGCCCGGGGCCTGGATCTCCATGCGCCGGTCCTGGACGTTGGTCAGGGCGCCCTTGCCGTCGATGGGCTGGCCCAGGGTGTTCACCACCCGGCCCAGCAGGCCGTCGCCGGCCGGGACCGAGAGGATCTGGCCGGTGGCCCGGACCGACTGGCCCTCCTCGATGCCCTGGACGTCGCCCAGCACCACGGCGCCGATCGACCCCTCGTCCAGGTTCAGGGCCAGGCCCGTGGACCCGTCCTGGAACTCCAGCATCTCGTTGACCGCGCAGTCGGGCAGGCCCTCGACGCGGGCGATGCCGTCGCCCACCTCGATGACCCGGCCCACCTGGGCCGCGGCCATGTCGGGCGTGAAGCCCTCCAGGTTCTTGCGGAGGGCAGCGGTGATGTCTTCGGGGGTGATGGTGAGCTCAGCCATCGGCTCGCTTCCTGGGTTCGCACCGGCTCGGGGCCGGCGCCGGAGTGGTGACGGGTGGGCCTAGAGAGCAGCGCGGAGCTGCTCGAGGCGGCGGCGGACGGTGCCGTCGATGACGGTGTCGCCGACCTGGGCGACGAGGCCGCCCTGGACGGTCGGGTCCACGATGACCTTGACCTCGACGTTGCGGTCGGTGGCCCGGCCGAGGGCCTCGGCCAGCCGTGAGGTCTGCTCGTCGGTGAGGGCCACGGCCGAGCGGACGTCGGCCACCGCCTTCTGGCGGGAGGCGGCGCTGCGCTCGACCAGCGCGTCGACGATGGCGGGGAGATCCCGCGCCCGGCCGTTGCCGACCACCAGACCCACCAGGTTCACGGTGGTCGGCTGGGCCTTGCCGCCCAGCAGGTCGACCACGACCTGCTGGCGGCGTGCGGGCTCGATGTGCGGGTCCGAGAGCGTGCCGAGCAGCTCGTCGTTGCCCCGGATGACCTGGGCGACGCGGAACAGCTCGTCCTCGACCTCGCCCAGGGGGTCCTCGGCCCGGGCGAGGAGGAAGGCCGCCTCGGCGTAGGCGTCGATGATCCGGGGCTCGGCCATCAGCGGGACGCCCCCACCTGGTCGATGTAGGCGTCGATGAGGGCCCGGTTGGCCTCGGTGTCGAGGCTGGCCTCGACCACCCGCTCGGCGGCCCCGATGGCGATGGACGCCACCTCGCCCCGCAGGTCGGCCAGGGCCTGGGCCTTGGCCGCCTCGGCCTCGGTGGCGGCCCGCTGCCGGATCTCGACGATCTCGGCGTCGAGGGCCGCGACCCGCTCGGCGCGAAGGGTGTCCGCGGTCTGGCGGGCCTCCTCGATGATGCGGGTGGCCTCGGCCTTGGCGTCACCCAGTTGGGCCTCGTAGCCGGCCTTGACCTGGTCGGCCTCGGACCGGGTGGCCTCGGCGGCCTCGATGTCGCCCCGGATCTTCTCGGTGCGCTCGTTCATGGTCTTCTTGATGGCCGGGTAGCCGAAGAAGCCCAGGGCCCCGAACACCACCAGGAAGCCGAAGGCGCCCCAGATGATCTCGTTGGTCTCGGGGAGGATCGGGCTCGGGGCGGCCCGGCACTCGTCGATGGTGCCCCCCTCGGCCAGGATCTCGATGCACTCGGCGTCGGAGTGGGTGGCCCCGTTCTCCTCGGCCTCGTGGATCACATCCTCGACCGGGTTGGCCCCCGCCTCACCCTCCGCGGCCGAGGCCGGGGACGAGAAGGCGAGGATGGCGAGCACCGCGGCAGCGGCGGTGAGCAAGAGGCGGATGCGACGCATGCGCAGTCCTTTCTCTGTCGACGAGGACAGGATCAGGCGCCCTGGCCGAGGAAGAAGACCACGAAGCCGATGAGGGCCAGGGCCTCCACGAAGGCGATGCCCAGGAACATGGTGGTGCGCACCATGCCGGCCGCCTCGGGCTGGCGGGCCATGGCCTGGACCGACTGGCCGACCAGGTAGCCGATGCCGATGCCCGGGCCGATGGCGCCGAGGCCGTAGGTCAGGGCGGCCAGGCCCTTGTTGGTGATGCCGCTGGTGGCGGCGGTCTCAGCAGCTTGTGCGAGGAGCATGGGGCTCAGTTCCTTCTTCCTGGTGGGGTCGGTGTCGGCGAAGCCGAGTCCGCTAGGGCGGGGGGTGGGGTCGGAGGACGTGGGTCTGTGAGGGGAGAGGATCGGGAGGATCAGTGGTCGTGGCTGACGGCCGAGCCGAAGTACACGCCGAAGAGCAGCGTGAACACGTAGGCCTGCAGGAACGAGACCATGACTTCGAAGGCGGTGAAGAACACCACCGCGAAGGCGGGGAGGGGCAGGAAGACGGCGGTCCAGTCCGCGGTCCACAGCCCGGCGCTGAGCACCGCGAAGGTGACGAGCAGGATGTGGCCGGCCAGCAGGTTGGCGAAGAGACGGACGGTGTGGCTGAACGGCTGCACCAGGAACTTCGAGACGAACTCGATGAGCACCACCAGCGGCAGCAGGAAGACCGGCACCCCCGGGGGGACCAGGGCGGCCTTGAGGTAGCCGAAGCCGTGCTCCTTGAACCCGGCGCCGTGGTAGATCACGTAGCAGAGCAGGGCCAGGAACAGGGGCAGGGCGATGCGGGCCGAGGCCGGCATCTGGATGACCGGGATGACCTCGAAGATGTTGGTGAAGAAGATGAAGAAGAACAGCGACAGCATGAAGGGCGGGAGCCACTTGCGGTCGTTGTGGCCCACGGTGGGCTCGATGAGCTGCTGCTCGACGAACTCCACCGAGATCTCGGCCAGGTTCTGGGCCCCCGTGGGCACCAGCTGCTTGCGGTTGCCCAGCGCGAAGATCAGGAGCGTCAGGGCCATCGCCAACATGTAGATCAGCGCGACCTTGTTGAACTCGTAGATCTCGCCGTCTCCGAAGAAGCCGGGCCAGTCGACGATGTGACCGAGGGGGGGGAACTCCAGCGCGAACACGTCGGCGCTACTCCTTCACGAGGTCGGGCTTGAGGCCGGGGAAGGCCAGGGAGGCAGAGACGAAGCGGGTCTCCCACACGAGGAGGCCGAGGTGGCCCACCACCAGGGTGAGGCCGAGGGGCAGGGGCTCGATCCACGGCTGGTCGCCCACCAGGAGGACGACGCCGGAGATGATCCCGAGCCGGATCAGGAAGCCGAACAGGGCCACCCCCATGACCAGGGCGTAGCTGATGCGGGCGGCCCAGGACTGGAGGGCGGCGGCGGCCACGAAGTTGCCCAGCACCAGGGCCAGGGCCAGGGCCACCGAGGCCAGGCCCTCGAGGTTCCAGCCCAGGAGGCCCACCAGGAGGGCCAGGGGAGCCACCTTGAGCCCGCGGCGGACCAGGTCGCGGATGATCTGGCCCTCGGGGGCGGGGGCACCGGAGGTGTCGCGGGTGGCGAAGGCGGGGGCCGGAGCCGTCATCGGGCCCTCCCCGAGGGCTTCGGCGCCGGCGCGACGGGGGCCGGGGCCACGGACCGGGGGGCGGTGGCGGCGGTGCCCTCGTGGGCGGCCATGTCCTTGTCGTAGCCCAGCTTGATCTTCACCCCGGTGCCGACCACGCCGATGGCGGCGACGGCGATGGTGAAGAGCGGGCTGGTGCCGGCCACCCGGTCGATGATCCAGCCCACGAACCCGAAGACCAGGGGGGTGAGGGCCAGGTCGACACCGCGCCCGAGGGCGTCGCTGAACCCTCTGTTCAGGTCTTGCCTGGCACGCAGGTCGAACACTCGAGCACCTTGGAGAGAGCGGCCCCGGGAGCCCGGGACCGGCGCTTGTGAACCAAGGCGCAAACTAGGGGGCGCTCCTCCCCCGCCGCAAATCTTCACATGCCGGCAACACGGCGCACGCCCGGCGGCTCCCGCCGTGAGGGCCCGCGCGGCCCGTCCTCGGCCGCACCACCGGCTCCCGACCGTTCAGCCGCGGGCGGCCACGGCCCCGCCCCCTCGGTACGCTCCCCCCCATGAAGTGCCCCGTGTGCGACGTCGGCCTCTCCATCTCCGCCCGTGAAGGGGTGGAGATCGACTTCTGCCCCCAGTGCCGTGGCGTGTGGCTGGATCGGGGCGAGCTGGACAAGATCCTGGACCGGGTGGCGGTGGTGGCCCCCGCCCCCGAGGTCCCCGCCTCGCCGCCCCCGGCCCCCTACGCCGAGCCGCCCCGCTACGCCGACCGTCCCCCCGAGCCCCGCTACGACGACCGGCCGCGGTACGACGACCGGCCCCGCTACGACGAGCACCGCCGGCCCGAGGGCGACCACTACAAGAAGAAGCGCCGCAAGTCGATGCTCGACGACCTCTTCGACTTCTAGCCTCCGGCGGGCGACCGGACGGCGGGTCAGGACAGCGCGTCGAGGCCGGCGCGCAGGCCGGTGAGCTCGTCGGTGACGCCGCGCAGGTCGGCCTCCACCGCCTCCACCCCGGCCGAGGGCGAGAGGGCCAGCTCGGCGGCCCGGGCCACCGCCGCCTCCAGGCGGACCTGGAGCAGCTCCAACCGCCCGTCCAGCTCCTCCCGGGTGTTGAGGATGCGCTGCACCGACTCGAACCGGGCCCGGTGCACCTCCACCAGCTCGGGGTCGGCGTCGTGGCGGCGACGGGCCTCCTTGTAGGCCGCGGTCACGGCGACGGGGTCGAGGGTGGTCGCCACCTCGTCGAGCCGCCGGGCCTGCAGGGCCGCCTGGTAGACGGCCACGGCACCGGCGTCGACCCGGGACCCGAGGGCGGCCACCCGGTCGCGGACCGGGCCCTCGGGCCGGCTGGCCACCAGGCCCCGGTAGCGCACGGCGGCAGCCACCGCCCCGTCCACGGCCGGCAGCAGGCGGGGTGGCACCGCGGCCCGGTCGATGGCCGCCAGCGGGTCGGCGGGCGCGGCCCCGGGCAGCGGGGAGGCGCTCTCCTCTCGGCCCCGGCGGAACAGACCCATCGCCCGACCCTACGACGGCCCGGCACCCCGCTCACCCCGAACCCGGCACGAAAGTGCCCGACATCCCGGCTCTTCCGTGCCCGGTTGGGCGCCGGGGGGAGCCGTCAGAGGCGGAGGTCGCCCTCGGCGGTGCGGTGGGCGGCCACGCCGACGGGCTCGTCCTCGGTGACCAGGGCCATCACGTCCTCGGCCGTGCTGGTGGCCCAGGCCCGGTCGCCGGCGGGCGTCCGCACGGCCAGGAACGCCTTCTCGGGGGCGCCGTCGCGGTCGTACATCACCGTGGCCCCCTCGATGCGCACCGCCCCCTCCCAGTCGGCCACCAGCTCCACCGACCCGACGTCGTCGACCTCGGCCTGGCAGTCGCGGGCCATGAACCGGCCCCGGGGCGGCGGGTCCGTCGAGTAGACGCCGAAGGCGTGCTTGGTCAGGAACCCGCCGTTGGCGGTGACGAAGCCCACCGACCCGGCGTCGCCCCGCAGCACCTCGGCCATGGTGGCGATGGAGTGCGACACGTAGTCGTTCCACGGCCCCCCGGCGAAGCTCAGGCCCCCGGTGACGGTGAGCTGCCGGTCGAGGCCCAGGCCCAGCTCGGCCGCCGCCACCTGCACGGCCGAGGGGAAGCACGAGTAGACGTCCACGTGGGCCAGGTCGTCGACCCCCACGCCGGCCAGGCGCAGGGCCTCGGTCCCGGCGATGCCGATGGCCGGCGAGCGGTGCAGGGCCACCCGGTTGCCCACGAACCAGGTGTCGTGGGCATCGGTGCCGGTCCACGGGAACACCCACCGCTCCGCGGGCACGCCCAGGGCCCGGGCCCGCTCCACCGAGCACACCAGCAGGGCGGCGGCCTGCTCCACGCTGTTGTTGGAGTTCATGAGCTTGGGGTACGGGTGGCCGATCATGCGGTTGCCCGGCGTGACCGTGCGGATCTCCTCGGCGGTGCGGGGTTCGCGGATCCAGGCGTGGGGGTTGGCCGCCGCCACCGCGCTGAACCGGGCCCACAGCTCGGAGACCACCGCCTGGTGCTCCTCCTGGGTCCGGCCCGCCGCGGCCCGCACCGCGCTCTCGAAGATGGGGTAGTGGGTGACGGGCAGGAACAGGCCCCGGCTGATCTCGTCCGGCGAGGCCAGGGGGGTGTCGTCACCCAGCCGCTCGGTGGGCACGACGTCGTCGCCCTGGGCCGTCCAGCCCCGGTCCTGGCCCGAGGCCCGGGCCGCCTGGCGGGTGCGCCAGGCCTCGGCCCCGCCGATCAGCACCAGGTCGGCCCGCCCGGCGGCGATGTCGGCCCCGGCCCGGTTCACCAGCGTCTGCGGGTAGTTGCCGCCGGCCACCGTGGTCCACCGCCGGCGGGGCTCGGCCCCCAGGGCGGTGGCCACCAGGGCCGCCGGGTCCCGGTAGCGCCAGGACAGGATGTCGACCACGGCGACGGTGTCCAGGCCGGCCAGCAGGGCCGCGGGGTCGGCCACGCCGCTGTCGTCGGCGGCCACCCGGGCCGCTCGGGCCAGCATGGTCGTCGGCTCGGCCGGATCGTCGCCCCGGTCGGTGCGCACGTTGAGCTGGCCCACCCCGACCAGCACAGGCAGGCGGGGATCGAGGTCGCGGGCGACGGGCGTCGACATGGCGGCGGGCCTCCGGCGGGACGGGCACCTGGCGGGCGGACGATCGGACCCCCGCGGACCGGGCCAGCGCGGGCCGGGCCGGGCCCGTCGACGCGCCCCGCGTCGGGGGTGGCTGGACGGTAGGGGCGAGCCGGGCGCTCACTACAATCCGACCCATCGCCCCCGTCGACGTCCTCGTCCTCTGCACCGGCAACCAGTGCCGCTCGCCCATGGGCGAGGCCCTGCTCCACCACCGCCTGGCCGCCGCCGGCATCGACGCCCACGTCCACTCGGCCGGCCTGGTGTCCGAGGGCGTGCCGGCCTCGGCCCACGGGGTGCGGGCCCTGGCCAAGCGGGGCGTCGACCTCGGCGCCCACCGCAGCCGGGCCCTGACCCCGGAGATGGTGGCCCAGGCCGACCTGGTCATCGGCATGGCCCGCGAGCACGTCCGCGAGGCCGTGGCCCTCCGGCCCGAGGCCTTCCCCCGCACCTTCACCCTGCGGGAGCTGGTGCGCCGGGCCGGCGCCGTCGGCCCCCGCCGCCCCGTCCCCGGGGCCGACCCCGGTGCCGACGCCCTCGAGCCCCTCGACGCGTGGCTGGCCCGGGTCAGCGCCGGGCGCCGGCCCACGGACCTGCTCGGCGAGCACCCCGGCGACGACGTGGCCGACCCCATGGGCATGTCCCGCCGGGCCTACGAGCGCTGCGCCACCGACATCGAGGACCTGGTCGAGGGCCTGGTGGACCTGGCCTTCCCGGTCCGCCGGTCGCGGTCATACTCGGCCTGATGCGCATCGCCATCGGCTCCGACCACGCCGGCTACGACCTCAAGGCCCACCTGGTGGCCTTCCTGCGCGACGCCGGCCACGACGTCGTGGACGCCGGGACCGACTCGGCCGAGTCGGTCGACTACCCGGCCTACTGCGCCGCGGTGGCCCGGGCCGTGGCCGCCGGCGCCGTCGACCGGGGCATCGTCATGGGTGGCTCCGGCCAGGGCGAGCAGCTGGCCGCCAACGCGGTGCGGGGCGTGCGGGCCGCCCTGTGCAACGACCTGTTCACCGCCCGCCTGAGCCGCCTCCACAACGACGCCAACGTGCTGTCGATCGGGGGCCGGGTGGTGGGCACGGCGCTGGCCGAGGAGATCGCCACCACCTGGCTGGCCACCGAGTTCGAGGGCGACCGCCACGTGCGCCGGGTGGAGCAGCTGGCCGAGCTGGCCTCCCTGTCCGACGTCCCCGACGCCCAGGACGCCCTCATCGACCGCCTGGCCCCCGGCGCCACCGCCCGGGCCCGGGGCGAGGGCTCGCCGGCGCCCGACCCCACCTACCCGTAGCCCCCCTCCCCCTCCCCCTCCCCCTCCCCCTCGCCCGTCGGCCCGGCCGACGACGTCCCGCCCCTCCCGAGGAGACCCCGATGCCCTGGCCCCCCGTCGACGACACCGAGCTCTCGTCCATCGTCCAGGCCGAGGTCGACCGCCAGAACAGCACCCTCCAGCTCATCGCCTCGGAGAACTTCACGTCCCCGGCCGTGCTGCGGGCCACCGGGTCGGTCCTCACCAACAAGTACAGCGAGGGCTACCCCGGCAAGCGCTACTACGGCGGCAACGAGGTCATCGACCGGGCCGAGGAGCTGGCCCGCGACCGGGTCAAGGCCCTGTTCGGCGCCGAGCACGCCAACGTCCAACCCCACTCCGGGGCCAACGCCAACATGGCCGTCTACCTGGCCATGCTCCAGCCCGGTGACGCGGTGCTGGGCCTCCGGCTGGATCAGGGCGGCCACCTCACCCACGGCTCGCCGGTGAACGCCAGCGGCATCCTCTACCGCTTCGCCTCCTACGGGGTCACCGCCTCCGACGAGCGCATCGACTTCGACCAGGTGCGGGACCTGGCCAAGCAGCACCAGCCCAAGATCATCGTGGCCGGGGCCACCGCCTACCCCCGGATCATCGACCCGGTGCCGTTCCGGGAGATCGCGGAGGAGGTCGGGGCCCTGTTCATGTTCGACGCCGCCCACGTGGCCGGGCTCATCGCCGGCGGGGTCCACCCCAACCCGGTGCCCCACGCCGACATCGTCACCTTCACCACCCACAAGACCCTGCGGGGCCCCCGGGGCGGCTGCATCCTGAGCCGGGCCGAGCACGCCGCGGCCATCGACAAGGCCGTGTTCCCGGGCTCGCAGGGCGGGCCCCTGGACCACGTCATCGCGGCCAAGGCGGTGGCCTTCGCCGAGGCCGCGCACCCCTCGTTCTCCGACTACGCGGCGGCGGTGGTGGCCAACGCCACCGCCCTGGCCCAGCGCCTGGCCGGCCACGGCCTGCGCCTGGTCTCCGGGGGCACCGACAACCACCTCATGCTGGTGGACCTGCGCAGCCTCGACCCCGAGCTGTCGGGCAAGAAGGCCCGCCTGGCCCTCGACCGGGCCGGCATCTCCCTCAACGAGAACACGGTGCCGGACGACCCCCGGCCCCCGTACATCACCAGCGGGCTGCGCATCGGCACGCCGGCGGTGACCACCCAGGGCATGGGCCCCGAGGAGATGGCCACCGTCGGCGACCTCATCCACCGGGTGCTGGTGGGCCGGGACGACGAGGCGGAGCTGGCCGCGGCGAGGGCCGAGGTCCAGGCCCTGTGCTCCCGGTTCGCGCCCTACCCCGACCTGGCCGCGGGCTGACCCCCGCCCCGACCCGGAGCGGGTGGCGCCGGCGTCCCCGACCCCGGGCCGGGCCGCTGTAGCGTCGCGGGCGATGCCGGCCGCCGCTCTCTCCGTGCGCCGCCCGTGAGGCCGTCCGCCCTCGACTACGGGATCGTGTTCGCGGCCGCGTTCGGCATCACCCTCGTCCTCACCCCGCTGGCCGGCGCCTTGGCCCACCGCATCGGCGCCCTGGCCTACCCGGACGAGCGGCGGGACCACCCCCGCCCCACCCCCTACCTGGGCGGGGTGGCCATGTTCCTGGGCCTGGCCGGGGCGCTGGCCGTGGCCTGGCAGCGGGACGCCTTCCGCGAGGTGTTCGACGGCTCGTCCGCCCTGGTCGGCGTCCTCGTCGGCGCGGCCATCGCCTGCGTGGTGGGCACCTGGGACGACGTGCGCGACGTCTCGCCACCGGCCAAGACGGCCGGCCTGGTGCTCTCCGGCTCGGCCCTCTACTGGATGGGCGCCTCCATGATCCTGTTCCGGGTGCCGTACCTGGACCTGATCGTGCTCTCCCCCGACCTGGCCCCCCTGGTCACCGTGGTCTGGGTCATGGGCATGGCCAACGCCACCAACTTCATCGACGGCCTCGACGGGCTGGCGGCCGGCATCGTGGCCATCGCCAGCGGGGCCATGTTCCTGTATTCCCACCGGCTGGTCGACCCGGCCGTCGACGTGCTGGGAGCCGACAACCCGGCGCCGCTGCTGACCATCATCGTGGTCGGCATCTGCGTCGGCTTCCTGCCCTTCAACTTCAACCCGGCCCGCATCTTCATGGGCGACGGCGGGGCGCTCATGCTCGGCGTGCTGACCGCGGCGTCGACCATCCTGGTCGGCGGCCAGACCGACCAGCCCTTCAGCGGGCAGGCCTACTTCTTCTACCTGCCCCTGGTCGTGCCCCTGGTGGTTATGGGCGTGCCCATCATCGACACCGCCTGGGCCATCGTGCGCCGGGCCAGCAAGGGCGTCAGCCCCGACACCGCCGACAAGAACCACCTGCACCACCGGCTCATGCGCCTGGGCCACGGGCAGCGCCGGGCGGTGCTGATCCTGTGGATGTGGACGGCCCTGCTGTCGGCCTTCGTCCTCTACCCCGTCTACAACGCCGGCCGGGGCGACGCCATGGTCCCCATCGGGGTGGCCGCCGCCGGCCTGGTGCTCTTCACCTACTTCCACCCCGGCGCCCGCCGCACCCGCGAGGGCTGACCCGGCCGCTGCCGGGCCGGGGCCGTTCAGCTCACGAGCTCGTCCTGGCCCTCGGTGGCCACGGACAGGACCACGGCCCCGAAGACGATCAGCGACGTGGCGATGGTGTGGATCAGGTCGTCACCGGTGACGTCGAGGGTGCCGATCACGATCAGGATCGCCCCCGCCACCATGAACGCCACCCCCAGCCGGGTGCCGCTCACGCCGGAGCCCTCCCCGGGGGCACGGGGCGGGCGACGGCAGCGGAGGAGGGCACGGGCCCACCCAACCACGCCAGCCCCCCGGCCACAAGCACCGCCGTCACGGCCACCGCGGGACCAGGGGTCAGGACGAGGCGAGGGCGCGGATGCGGGCGGCGGGGATCGGGCCCTCCCGCAGGACGTCGAGGCCGGGGGTGGTGGCGTCGACCACGGTGGAGGCGGCGCCGGCCAGGGTCCCCCCGTCGGCCACCACGGCCACGGGACCGGTGAGGGCGGCCGCGGCCGCCGCCGCGGTGGCCGGCGTGGGCTGGCCGTGGCGGTTGGCGCTGGTGGTGGCGATGGGGCCCACCCGGGCGGCCAGGGCCCGGACCAGCCGGTGGTCGGGACAGCGGACGCCGATGGTGGCGTTGTCGCCCCCCAGCGCCCAGGCCCGGACGGCCTCGGCCCGGGGCAGCACCAGGGTCAGCGGGCCCGGCCACAGGGCCCGGGCCAGGCGATCGGCCGGCGGCGGCAGCGGCCCGGCCACCGCCGCGGCCTGCGCGAAATCGGCCACCAGCACGGCCAGGGGAGCACCGGGTCGGCGGTCCTTCAGGGCGAACAGGCGGTCCGTCGCCCCGGGCACGGTGGGCAGGGCGGCCACCCCGTACACCGTGTCGGTGGGCAGGACCACCGGCTCCCCGGCCCGCAGCGCCCCCTCCAACCGGTCCAGCAGCTCGGTGTCGACCCCCTCGCTTCCGATCATCGGGCCGGCCTCATCAGCCGGAGACTGCCGCCTCGAGCAGCCGAGGGCCGCTGGCGGGGCGATCCCCGATCAGTCATCGCGGGTGTCGGCCTCGGGCCGGCCGGGCCAGCGGGCCACCAGGGCCCGGTCCCGGCCCAGCAGGTCGGGGCGGACCTCGACGGTGGTGAAGCCGGACCCCTCGGCCAGGGCCCGGGCCCGCTCCCCCTGCGCCTCGCCGATCTCCACCACCAGCGCCCCACCGGGCACCAGCCAGCGGCCGGCGCCGGCCACGATCCCCTCCACCGCCTCCAGGCCCGTCGGGCCCGGGACCAGGGCCTCGGTGGGCTCCCAGTCGGCCACCTCGGGGGGCAGGGGATCATCGGCAGGGACGTAGGGCGGGTTGGAGGCCACCACCGTGACCCGGCCCACCAGCTCCTCGGGCAGCGGCTCGAACCACGACCCGTGGTGGACGGTGACACCGGAGCCGCCGACACCGAGGCCGGCCAGGTTGGCCCGGGTCACCTCCACCGCCCCCTCGGAGGCGTCGACGGCGTGGACCACGGCGTCGCGGCGCTCGGCGGCGACGGCCAGGGCGATGGCGCCCGTGCCGCACCCCAGGTCGACGACCACCGGGGCCGGGGCCACCGTGCCCGCCGCCTCGGCCTCGGCCGCCACCCGGTCCACCGCCTCCAGCACGTGGTCGACCAGGCCCTCGGTCTCGGGCCGGGGGATCAGCACCCTCGTGTCGACCATCAGGTCCAGCGACCGGAAGCCCCACCGGCCCAGCACGTACTGCAGCGGCTCGCCCTCCCGCCGGCGGGCCACCATGCGGTCGAGAGCGGCCACGCCGCCCACCGTGGCCGGGTCGTCCAGGTGGAGGTGGAGGGCCGGGCCGTCCCAGCCGGAGGCCTCCTCCACGATGCGGCGGGCCTCGACCTCGGCGCTGATGATCCCGGCGTCGACCAGGGCCCCGGCCGCCTCCCCCATGAGCGCCCGCCACGACACCGTCCCGTCGCCCTGCCCGATGTCGAGCAGCGGAGCGGGACCGGTCGCCGCCGCGTCGGCCGCTCGGTCCGGGGTCGGTCCGTCCGGAGCGGCCTCGGGGGGCGGGCCGGCGGGGGTGGTGGTCACCTCTCCACCTCGGTGAGGCGGGCGGCCTGGTCGGCGGCCACCAGGGCGTCGCTCACCTCGTCCAGGTCCCCGGCCAGCACCTTGTCCAGCTTGTAGAGGGTGAGCCCGATGCGGTGGTCGGTGACCCGGTTCTCCTTGTAGTTGTAGGTGCGGATCTTCTCGCTGCGGCCGCCGCCGCCCACCTGGCTGCGCCGGGCCTCGGACGCCTCGGCCGCCGCTCGCTCCTGCTCGGCCGCCAGGATGCGGCTGCGCAGGACCCGGAGGGCCCGCTCCTTGTTCTGGAGCTGGCTCTTCTCGTCCTGCATCGACACCACGGTGCCGGTGGGCAGGTGGGTGACGCGGACCGCCGAGTCGGTGGTGTTGACCGACTGCCCGCCCGGCCCCGACGACCGGTACACGTCGATCTGCAGGTCGTTGGGGCCGATGGTGACGTCTACCTCCTCGGCCTCGGGCAGCACCGTCACCGTGGCCGACGACGTGTGGATGCGGCCCTGGGACTCGGTGACCGGCACCCGCTGGACCCGGTGGGGGCCGCCCTCGTGCTTGAGCCGCGACCACACCCCGTCGCCCCTGACCTGGAAGGTGACCTCGTCGTAGCCGCCCATGTCCGACGCCTCGGCCCCCAGCACCTCCAGGGCCCAGCCCCGCCGCCCGGCCCAGGCCCGGTACATCTCGAACAGGTCCCGGGCGAAGAGGTTGCCCTCCTCGCCCCCCTCCGCCCCCCGGATCTCGATGATGACGTTGCGGTCGTCGTTGGGGTCGCGGGGCAGGAGCAGCATGCGGATCTCGGCCGTCAGCCGCTCGACGTCGGCCTCGGCCTCGTCGATCTCGCCCCGCAGGAGCGCCCGGTCGTCGGGGCCGGCCTCGGCGTACATCTCGCGGGCGGTGGCCAGGTCGTCGGCTCGGGCGTCGAGCTGCCGCCGTCGGGAGACGATGGCCTCCAGCTCCTTGTGGCGGCGGGCCAGGTCGGCCGAGCGGGCCTGGTCGGCGTACACGTCGGGGTCCGAGAGGCGGGCCTCGACGTCGGCCAGCTCGCGGGCCAGCTCATCGAGGCGATCCAGCATCGGGGCCACGGTAGCGGTCGCCCCCGGCCGCCCCCCTGGTCGATCCGCGGGCCGGTCGGGGCCCGCTCGACCCCTGGGCCGAGCCGCCCTCGACCCCACCCGGACGGCCCGGCTGGCCGCCGGCCTCCCCATCGAGGGTGAGCGGCCTACGCCTTGGGGGCCGGGCCGCCGGTGGGACCGTCCGGGTCGTCGGCCAGGCCCAGCTCGTCGCGGATGGCAGCCAGGCGCTCGGCCCCGGCCCGGCGCTGGGCCTCCACGTCGAAGGCCTCCTCGGACGACCCGCCGCCCTCCGGGGCGGGCTCGGACCCCGGCCCCGAGGCCCGCGCCGGCGACCCCGGCCGGGAGGCCGACGCACCGGAGCCACCCGGGGCCGCAGCTCCGGCCCCACCGGCGGGTCCGGCCGGCGACCCGGGACCGGTCCCGGACTGGCGGGCCCGGTCCGCGATGCGGGCCCGGGCCTCGTCGAAGGTGGGGGCGTCACCGGAGCTGGACAGCCACGGCTTGCCCTCGGCCCGGGCCTCCAGCTCCGCCTCCCGCCGGTCGAGCTCCCGCTCGCTCTCGCGCACGGTGGAGTCCAGCTTGGCCTTGGCGTAGCGCAGCCACCGCTGCCACTGGGCCGCCATCAGCGGGCCTCGTCGTCGCGCCGGGGGGTCACCCCCGCATCCTCGCGGACCGGCTCACGCCCCGCCGGGGCGGGCCGGCACGGTGAGCATCTTCCGCTCCACGTAGAAGCCACCGCCGGGCACGGCGGAGAGGAGGAGGGCCAGCAGCATCTGGCCGATGGTCCAGCCCTGCTCGTCGCGGCCCATCAGCACCAGGCCGGCGTAGGCCAGGACGATGACACCGTGGATGGGGCCCACGATGGGCACACCCCCCTCGCCCCCGGCGTCGAGGGCGTACTTGGCCACCATGGCCAGCAGCAGCACGGCGTAGGAGACCCCCTCGGCCAGGGCGGCGATGCGCAACGGGCGGGCCACCGAGGGGCCGGCGACGGACGGGGTCGAGGTGTCGGACACGCCGCCAGGCTGGCCCGCCCACCCCGCCCGGGGCCAACCGGGGACCTGGGGGCCTCAGGCCCAGGGGATGCGCCAGTCGCCGTCGATGGGGAAGACCTCGGCCGGGTCGGCCAGGGCGGCGGCCAGGCGGTGGGTGACGGGGAGGGCGTCGCGGGCCGGGACGGCCAGCACCAGGCGGGCGCCGGGGGCGTGCAGGGCCCGATCGTCGGCCGCCCCGGGCACCAGGTCGAGGTCGACCCCGCTGGAGCACACCACCACCAGCGGCCGGCCCTCGAGGTCGGTGCCCACCGCGGCGGCCCGGCCCGCCTCCAGCAGGTTGGCCCGACCCCGGGCCGACGGCACCGGGCGCAACGCCATCGCTCCCACCAGGGCCGGCTCGTCCACCAGCCCGGCCCGCAGCCAGCGCTCGGGCACCAGCTGGTTCAGGGGGTGGGGGGGCGCCCCCGGCCTCCGGTAGCCGGCCACCACGTCCACCACCCGGGCCAGGCGCTCGGGGGGGGCGAGGTGCCCGAAGGTCATCTCCCCCACCTCGCGGTCGAAGCGGCCCACGCCCACGCCCAGCTCGGGCCGCCCGTCGGCGCCGGCGACGATGCGGGCCACCTCCAGGCCCCGCAGCTCCCCCAGGGCCATGCCGTCCTCGTCCACCACCTCCAGGCCCGCCTCCCGCAGCAGGGCCCGCAGCTCGGGCGCATCGGGGGCGGGGGCCGGTGGGACCAGGGGGACGGGCGTCGCCGCGACCCGATCGGTGCCCACCACCCGCCACACCGACGGGGCGGGGGCGAACGCCACCGCCTGGCGGGCCAGCACCCCGGCCACGGCGGGATCGTCCACCACCACGTGCACCTCGGCCACGCCGGACCGGAGGGCCCAGGCCAGGACCGCCCCCAACCCGCGCCGGGCCTGCTCGCCGGGCAGCACCCACCCCACCGGGCCGTCGACCAGGGCGGCTCCGCCCGGGAACGGGGACGCCGCACAGGAGGCCGCCACCCGGTCGCGGGTGAGGGCCCGGAGCTTCGCGGCCTGCAGGGAGGCGGCCCGGTCGGGATCGAAGGTGGTCATGGGATGGTCACCAGCGGACCCGGAGGGTGAGCCAGGTCAGGCCGGGACGGGCCCGGGACCCTGCGGGCCACGCCCGGGTGGCGGGCCGTCGGTGGGCCGTCGGTGGGCCGGCGGCGGGGCGACGTCGAGGCGAGCCGGGACCCCCGACCCTCCAGGAACCCGTCCGGCGCGCCGGACCGGTGCGAGGCGAGCGCAGGACCCGGCCGGGGCCTCAGCCCTCGCTGGCGGCCTTGCCCTTGCGGGCCCCGTAGCGGCGCTCGAAGCGGTCGATGCGGCCACCGGTGTCCACCAGCTTCTGCTTGCCGGTGTAGAAGGGGTGGCACTCGTTGCAGAGCTCGCTGGTCAGGGCCTGCGCCGTCGAGCGGGTCGTGAACGTGTTGCCACACGAGCACGTGACCTGGGTCTCGGTGTAGCGAGGGTGGATGTCGGTCTTCATGGCTGTCTCCAGAGGGATGCGCGGTCGTAGTCTCGCCGGGCCCGGGCCGAACTCCAAACGGGCCTCACCGGGGTCAACGCTTCCGCATTCCCGGTCGGGAGCCGCCCAGGTCAGGTCGGGGCCTGGGCCTTGGCCACCTCGGCCAGGAACTCGGTGTTGGTCTTGAAGCTCTTGAGCCGGTCGAACAGCAGGTGGAGGGCGGCGGCGTCGCTGGCCCCCTCGCTGTCCTTCAGGGCCCCCAGCACCTGGCGGAGCTTGGTCACCTGGGGGACCTGCCGCCGCTCGAACAGCAGCTCCTCGTGGCGGGTGGAGCTGGCGTCGACGTCGATGGCGGGGAAGATGCGCCGGTTGGCCAGGTGCCGGTCGAGCTTCAGCTCCATGTTCCCGGTGCCCTTGAACTCCTCGAAGATGTGCTCGTCCATCTTGGACCCGGTCTCGACCAGGGCCGTGGCCAGGATGGTGAGCGAGCCCCCCTCCTCGGCGTTGCGGGCCGCCCCGAAGAAGCGCTTGGGCGGGTACAGGGCGCCGGCGTCGATGCCGCCCGACATGATCCGCCCGCTCGGCGGCTGGGCCAGGTTGTAGGCCCGGGCCAGGCGGGTGATGCCGTCCAGGACGATGACCACGTCCTTGCCCGCCTCGACCTGGCGCTTGGCCCGCTCCAGCACCAGCTCGGCCACCTGGATGTGCTCCTCGCTGGGCCGGTCGAAGGTGGACGCCGCCACCTCGCCCTTGATGAGCCACCGGCGCATGTCGGTGACCTCCTCGGGCCGCTCGTCGACCAGGAGGACGATGAGCTCCACGTCCGGCGAGTTGGTCTCGACCGAGCGGACCACCTGCTTGACCACCGTGGTCTTGCCGGCCTTGGGGGGCGACACGATGAGGCCCCGCTGGCCCTTCCCGATGGGAGCCAGGAGGTCGATGATGCGGGCCGTCATGTTCCCGGCGTCGTTGGTCTCGAGGGTGAGGCGCTCGTCGGGGAACAGCGGGGTCAGGTCCTCGAACCGGCGCCGGTCGGGCGAGGTCGCCGGGTCGGCCCCGTTGACGGCGTCGATCTGCAGGAGGGCCGGGTTCTTCTCGTTGCGGGACGCGGCGCGGCTCTTGCCGGTCACCCGGTCGCCCTTGCGCAGCCCGAACTGGCGGACCTGCTTGACCGAGACGTACACGTCGGCCGAGGTGGGCAGGTAGCCCTTGACCCGGAGGAAGCCGTAGCCGTCGTCGCGCAGGTCGAGGAGGCCCTCGACCTCCACCGGCTCGCTCTCGGTGGTCTCGGGCTGCGGCTGGCCGTCCCGGTTGCGCCCCCGGCGCCGGCGCCGGCGGTTGCCGTCGGCCTCCTCGTCGGCCGTCGCCCCCGCCGGGCGCTGGTTGGGATCCTGGCCGCCCTGGCTCTGGTTCTGGCCGCCCTGGTTCTGGCCCTGGCTGCCCTGGTTCTGGTTCTGGCCGCCCTGGCCCTGGCCGCCCTGGTTCTGGGCCCCCTGGCCGGGCCGGTCCTGGTCGCCGCCCGAGCTCTGCCCGTTCGGGCCACCGCCGCTCCCCGAACCGCCCTGGGGGGCGCCACCCGCCGGCGAGGCACCGCCTCGCGGCTGGGCCCGGGCCGGTCCGCCGCCGTCCGAGCCGGAGCCCGGGCGCGTGCTGCCGTCGTCCCCGCCACCGGCGACGGGCGCGGGGTCGTCCTCGCCGGAGCCCCGGTCCGCCGGGCCCGGCGCGGCGTCGTCGTCCTCGTCGTCCCCGTCGTCGGGCCGGGAGGCCGCGGCCGGCTCGGTGGCATCCGGGGCCGTGGCCTCGCCGCCCCCCGCCGGCGAGACGCCGGCCAGCTCGAGGATGAGGTCGATCATGGCCGCCTTCTTGGCTCGGGCCGGGGGCTTCTTGCCCAGCGACTCGGCGATCTTGCTCAGCTCGTCGCGCTCCTTGCCCTCGAGCAGGGCACGTTCGAAGCCACTCATGGCCACCTCGCTTTCGCCGGACCCAGACCCGGGTCCGTGGGTCCCGGGCCGCGCTGCCCCTGGGGGCGCGGCGCGAACCGCAGGAGAGAAGGGATCGCTCCCGTTGGGGCCGGCGGAGCCGCCGGTCAACCCCGGTGGGAGCGCCGCCAGCATAGCCGCCGCCCCCGCCCGACCCGTCCCCGGGGTGACTGCCTGGGGCCGGGGCCGCCGCTCAGGCCGGCGGGGCCACCAGGCGGGGCAGGAGGGCGTGGCCGGGCACCGGGGTGAGGTCGGCCACGGCGGCCTCGGTGTAGGTCCCGCCCGGGCCGTCGTGGGCCGAGTCGACCAGCAGGTAGGGCACCGGCTCGGCGGTGTGGGTCTTGGTCCGCAGGGGCGTGCCGTGGTCGGGCAGGAGGAGCAGGCGCCATGGGCCCAGGGCATCGAGGCCCGGCACCAGGTCGGCCAGGATGCGGCGGTCCCAGTTCTCCAGGGCCCTGACCTTCTCCTCCACGTCGCCGGCGTGGCCGGCCTCGTCGGTGGCCTCCACGTGGATGACGAACAGGTCGGCGCCGGCCTCCAGGCCGGCCAGCGCGGCGTCGCGCTTGGCCTCGTACGCGGTGTCGTACCAGCCGGTGGCCCCGGGGACCTCCACCACGTCCATGTCGGTGAGGACGCCCAGGCCCCGCACCAGGTCCACCGCGGTGACCATGCCGGCGTCCACGCCGTGGGTGGTGGCGAACGACGGCAGCCGGGGCTGTGGCCCCTGGCCCCACAGCCACACCTGGGTGGCGGCCAACGGGGACGGGCCCACCACGGCCCGGCTGGCCTCCATCAGCTCCCGCAGGCGAGGGGCGGCCGGGCCGGTGGGCCACACCGCGGCCTTGTCGCTCAGGTCGTGGGGCGGGGTGCAGCCGGCCTCGGCCAGGGCCCTCGGCGCCACCATGATGTGGCGGTACTGGACCCCGGGGTGGAACGAGATGCCGTCGCCGCCCAGCTCGGCGTCCAGGGCGGCGATCACCTCGGCCGCCGCCTCGGTGGACGGGTGGCCCCCGGCGAAGTCGGCCATGACCCCCTCCGGCGTGCCGTCGTCGGCCAGGGTGACCAGGTTGCAGCGGTAGGCCACCTGGTCGGGCTGGAGGCGCAGGCCCAGGGCGGCGGCCTCGATGGGGGCCCGCCCGGTGTGGTGGACGGCCGGGTCGTAGCCCAGGATGCTCATGTTGCCCACGTCGCTGCCGGGCGCCATGCCCGGGGGGATGACCGCGGCCCGGCCCACCTCGCCCCGCGCCGCCAGCGCCTCGAGCGTCGGCGTGGACGCGGCCTGGAGGGGGGTGAGCCCGTCGAGCGCGTCGACCGGCTCGTCGGCGCAACCGTCGGGGACGCAGACCACGTACTTCACCGCCCCAGCCTGGCACGGGCCAGGGGGGACGCGGGTCAGCTCATCTCGACGCGGTTCTTGCCGGCCCGCTTGGCCCGGTACATCGAGTCGTCGGCCAGCTCCATCAGGGTGTCGACGTCGTCGACGGAGGTGACGCCGACCAGGTCGGCCCGGCCCACCCCGATCGAGACCCCCACCGACAACGGGCCGGCCCCCGCCACCTCGATGGGCCGGCCCACGCTCTCTCGGGCCCGCTCCGCCACCCGGGCCAGCTCCTCGTCGGACACGCCGAAGGAGACGACGACGAACTCGTCGCCCCCGAGGCGGGCCACCACGTCGTCGGCCCGGACCACGGCCCGCAGGCGCCGGGCCACCTCCACCAAGGCGGTGTCGCCGGCGGCGTGGCCCCACGTGTCGTTGACCACCTTGAAGTCGTCGAGGTCGCAGAACAGGACGCCCACCCGGGGCCCGCCGCCAGGGCCGCCCGGGGCCCCGGGGCCGTCGGGGCCGCCAGAACCGGCGGCGTCGGTGGCGTCGTCACCGCCCATGGCCGCCCGCAGGGCCGACTCCAGGCCCAGCCGGTTGGCCACCCCGGTGAGGGGGTCGGTCTCGGCCCGGGCCGAGAGGGTCTCGGCCGTGGAGCGCAGGTCGGCCACGTCGCGCGACAGGCTGCTCAGGTCCGAGCTGAGGCGGGCGTGGTCGATGGCGGCGATGGCCTGGGCCGAGAGCACCCGCAGGGCCTCGACCCGCTCCGACTCGACGCCGTGGGGGGCGGCGTCGCTCTCGAACACGAAGGCCCCCGTGGTGCCCGTGGCCCGGCCCAGGGGCAGCCCCAGCAGGGCCCGGGGGGCCCGGTCCCGCAGGGCCGTGTCGGCCCGGAAGCGGCGGTCGTCGGCCGGGTCGACCAGCACCAGCACCTGGCGGGTGCGCAGCACGTAGTTCATGGCCTGGAGGCTGAGGTGCGGGTGGTCCGCCGGGTCCGGCGACGGCAGCGGCGTCACCTGCACCGCCCCGTCCACGACCTCGGCCGCCACCTCCACCACCGGGCCCCGGGCCGAGCTGAGCACCAGGAAGCCCCGGCTGGCCCCGGCGTGGCGCATGAGGATCTCGACCATGCGCTCCAGGAACTCCCGGACCTCCAGCTCCTGGCCCAGCAGGCGGCTGGCCTCGGCCAGGGTCTCGGCCGCCACCGTGTCGGCCGGTCGGTCGGGCACCCGGCCCGGGTCGGCCCCCGACGTGGGCCGGGTCAGGGGCCGGCCGCCCAGGGCCCCGACGCCGGGCAGGCGGTCGGTGTGGGCCGCGGCCACGGCGTCGGCGCCCCAGGCCTGCCAGGCGTCGAGCGCCGCGGTGGCGTAGTGGCGGGCCAACTGGGCGCGGCCCCTCACGTGGTGGAAGCGGGCCGCCCGCTCGGCGGCCAGGCCCAGGTCGCACAGGGCCCCGTGCTCGGTGGCCAGGCGCACCGCCTCCTCGTAGCGCTCCATGGCCCGGGTGCCGCGCCGGTCGCCGCCGTCGGCCTCGGCCAGGACGGCCTCGACCAGGGCCACCCGGTGGGCGGTGTTGGCCGGGGCGTGGCGGGCCATGCGCCGCAGGGGCACCAGCGCCCGCTCGACCCGGACCCGGCGGCGGGCCCGCTCGGCCGGTCCCGGCGCGGCGGCCACCGAGGCCGCGGCCAGGAGGGCGGCCTGGAAGCGGTGGAGGCCGACCACGGCCTGGCCCGGGGCCGTGCGCAGCAGCGGGGCGGCGGCGGCCACGGCCTCGGCCGCCACCTCGTCGCGCCCGTGGGCCAGGGCCACCAGGGCCCGCAGGGTGTGGACGATGACGGCCATCTCGCCCCGGCGGGGCTTGGCCGCCAGCCACGCCGTGGAGGAGAAGGTCGGCCCGTCGAGCACCCCGTCGGCCAGGCCCCGGCGCAGGTCGGACACGGCCTGGCCCACCACGTCGACCCGGGCCTGGAAGGCGGTCTCGCCCAGGCGGCCCAGGTCGGCGGCCACGGTGGAGGCGTCGGCCTCGACGGCGCGGAGGGGACGCCCGGCCAGGAGGGCGTGGAGGACGGCGAACGTGCCCCCGGTCAGGCCGTAGCCCCGGGTCCGGGTGGCCAGGCTGTCCTGGTAGCGGTGGCGCAGGGGGTCGACGGTGGCGTCGAGGGGCTCGCCCCAGTGGCGCACGAAGGCGTCGTAGGCGAAGCCGACCATGGTCGTGTTGGTGCCGCCCCGCTCGGCCAGGGCCATGCCCACCCGCCCGAACCGCAGCCCCCGCTCGGTGCCCACCGGCCCGGAGATGGACAGCATGCCGTAGCCGACCAGGAAGTAGGCCGAGGCGTCGCTCACCCCGTGGCGGGCCGTGAGCCGCGTGCCCCGCAGGACGAGGAGCACGTGGGTGAGGGGCTGGTCGACGTACGCCAGGTGGACGCAGCCCAGCATGGCGTCGAGGGCGGCCACCAGCCGCTCGTCGGTGAGGCGGGGGGCGGCCAGGAAGGCCTCGGGCTCGGTGGTGCCCAGCTCGGCCCGGGTGCGGGCCAGCTCGACGGCCATGTCGCGCCACGTCGGCCGGGCCGGGATGGGCTGCCCCAACTCGTCCAGGATGCCCCGCAGCTCACCGAGGCCCCCGTCGTGGTCCTGGCGGGTCCAGGCCCGCATGCCCAGCACCCGCATGGCCCGCACCCGCTGGGTGGCGGTCGGGCCGTGGGCCCAGGCGTCGGCCAGCAGGTCGTCGACCGCCTCGGGTTGGACCACCATCAGGCCGTTCTCGGCGGCCCGGAGGTGCAGCTCGAAGGTCCGCTCGGGCTCCTCGGCCCAGCCCCACTCGCCCAGGGCGGCGATGGCGGCCCGCTGGAGGTCGAGGGCCTCCCGGAAGGCACCGCCCCGGTGGGCGGCTCGGGCCCCGTCCTCGCACAGGGTGACGTAGAGCTGCCGGGTGGCCGGGTCGTCGGCCACGGGCGCGGAGGCGGCCAGGAGGCGGATGACCTCCAGGCGGTGGCCGTCGGAGAGGTCGGGGCGGCCCGCGGCGTCGGTGTCGGCCACGGCCAGCACGGCCCGGGCCGCGGTGCGCTCCAGGGCGGAGCGGGCCTCGGGGGTGAGCCGGTCGAGGGCGGCCCGGCGGACGCCGTCGTCCAGGCACGCCACCGCGGCCGAGCCGTCGAGGGCCCGGGCGAACACGTGGGCCACCGCTCCCCGGTCGACCACGGCCTGGGCGGCCAGCGGGGTGAGGTCCAGGGCCTCGGCCACCATGGGGGCCCCGGCGGCCCGGCCGGCCACGGCCACCAGGTCCAGCGCGGCGCGCACGTCGGGGGCCAGGGCCTCGACCCGGTGGACGGCCACCTCGGTCAGGGTCGGGGGCGTCTCCTGCTGGAGGGCGGCGGCCGACCAGCGCCAGCGGCCGGCGTCGACGTCGACCCAGATCTCTCCCCGGTCGAGCAGGTCCCACACGTCCGACAGGGCGACCCGGGGGCTGCCGCCGGAGCGGCGCCAGACGGCGTCGGCCAGCTCGGCCACGTCGTCGGGGGCGGTGCCCGTGCCCGAGGCCACGAGGTGCCGGAGGGCCACCCGGTCCAGGGGCGGCAGCTCGAGGTCGTGCACCGCCACGCCCCGACCCCGCATGCGCCCGAGCACCTTCTCCAGGCGGGCCGAGCGCCCGCCGGTGACCACGACGGACAGGAAGGCCCCCACGTCGGCGTGGCCCCCGATGGCCTCCAGGGCCCCGAGGAAGGTGTCGTCGCCCAGGTCGCCGTCGTCGAACACGGCCACCAGCGGCGGCATGTGCTCGGCCAGGGCCGCCACCGCGGCCCGGGTGGCCCGCCCGACCCGGGCCACGGCCTCCTCCGGGGAGGTGGCCCGGGGTTCGGGCTGGGGCCCGGCCAGCAGCTCCAGGGCCGGCAGGACCTGGGTGGCCACCGGCAGGTCGGGGCCCAGGCGCTGGCGCAGCTCGGCCTGCACGGCCCGCACGATGGGCTCGGGGGCGGTCAGGAGCTGGTCCACGAACTGCTCCATGACCTCGGCCCCGGAGCGGAAGGGGACGATGGCCCCCGGGTCGTCGAGGGTGGCGACGCCGCAGAGGATGCCCCGGCCGGCCAGGTCGTCGCACAGGGCCCGGACGACGGAGGTGCGGCCGGAGCCGGGCGCCCCCCGCAGGACGACGACGCGGGCCACCCGGTCGGCGCCCACGGCGGCGGCCACCGACCGCAGCTCCTCGCGCACCTCGTCCCGGCCCACGACGTGGCGGGGGTCCTCCCAGCGGAGGGCGGGGCCGTCGGTGTCGAGGGGGAAGGGCGGGCAGTCGCCCTCGGCGGCCAGCCGCTCCCGCACCCAGCGGAGGTCGCCGACCAGGCCCAGCACCGACCGGTAGCGCTGGCGGGGGTGGGCCTCGGCGGCCCGCTCCAGCACCGCGGCCAGGGCCGGGGGCGGGTCCAGCCCCAGACCGTCGAGGGCCTGGGCCAGGGTGGCGGCCAGGGCCAGCTGGTCGCTGGCGGGATCGGCGGGGGTGGGGCGGGGGCCCTGCTGCTCGGGGGCGGCGTGGAGGCCGTGGCCGGGCCGGCGGGGCCGGAGCCCGGCCGGGGTGGCGTCGTACAGGTCGACCAGCAGGGCGCCGGTGGCGGTGAGGACCACGTGGTGGCCGTCCACGGCGCGGTGCACCACGCCCCGGGCGTGCAGGGCGGCCAGGGCCCGGCCCACGGCCACGCCCACGTCGAGGACGTCCAGCAGGCCCAGCCCCCCGGCCTCCACCGCCTCGGCCAGGGTCGGGCCCTCGGGGTCGTCGAGGACCAGGGCCACCCGGGTCGGGAGGTCGACCAGGTCCCGGGCCCCGACCAGGTGGGGGTGGTCGACGGCGGCGGTGGCCTCGTGCTCGCGCCGGAGGCGCTCGCGCGACGCGTCGGTGGGCAGGTCCGAGGCGTGGGTCTTGACCAGGACCCGCCCACCGTCGTCGGCCCGGGCGCGCAGCACCAACGTGTCGCCCCGCTGGTGCAGGACGTCGAGGTCGGTGAGGCCCGTCAGGCCGGTGACCTTCACCCGGGCCCGGGCCCCCCGGCGGCGGCGAGGGTCGTCGCCGCCTCGGCCTCGACCAGGTCGGGCCGGGCGAAGGCGTAGCCCACGATGCTCCCCAGGGTGGGGGCGCCGGTGAGGGCGTGGGCGGCCAGCAGGCCGGACATGACCGCCCCCTCGAAGGACCCGATGTTCATGCCGGTGAAGATCCAGTCGCTGGCCAGGGCCAGGTTGGTGGCCCCGCTCTGCCAGGCCTGGGGCCGCAGCGAGCCGCTGCCCGGGGGCGAGGGCACGTAGCGCTCGCAGGGGTCGATGTTGGCCCGCCAGTACTGGCGGTCGACCCGGGCCTGGCCCACGCCCTCGTCGTCGGCCGGGCACCACAGGCCGGCCAGGTCGAAGGCCTCGGGGGTGAAGGGCTGGGTGCCGGCCGCGGGCATGACCGAGACGGCGGTGCGCAGCCACTGCACGAACGTGGCCTTCGACTGGTCGTCGAACAGGGCCGGCGTGTCGTGCTGGTCGGCCGCCGGCCAGGGCCCCCGGTGGGCCAGCGGGCCGCACAGGTAGACCAGGCCGCGGGGGCCGCCCTCGGCCGGCCAGTTCTCGGCCGCCAGCACGTCGGACATGTCGGCCAGGCCCAGGGGCGAGACGGCGGCGGTGGCGCACACCCGGTCGGTGCCGGCCAGCTTGGGGAAACCGAGCTCCTGGGTGGTGCGCTCGGTCCACATCTGGGCGGCGATGGTGGCGATGCCCTCCATGGCCTCCACGGCCGGGGCCCAGGCGGCGTGGGCCACCAGGTCGGGGGCCACGTGGGGCAGGCACGGCAGGGGCAGGGCGCTGACCACCTGGTCGAAGTGCTCACCGAGGACCAGGGTCTCCCGGGCCACGGGCTCCCACGGCGACCACCAGGACTCCAGGTCGACGTGCTGGGCCTCCAGCTCGGCGCCCTGCTCCAGCTGGCCGTAGACGGGCGTGGCCGGCCAGCCCAGGGTGCCGTCGGGTAGCAGGACCAGGGGGTCGTACGGCGCGCCGTCGACGGTGGTGGCCTGGACGTCGACCTCGATGCGGTCGACGGCGCCGGTGGCGGGGTCGTAGGAGATCTCCCGCACGTTGCGGAAGAACTGGAAGTCCACGCCCCGCTCCGCCGCCACCCGGTAGAAGGGGGCCACCACGGTGTCGCCGGTGCCCCGGGTGAACCAGTAGCTGCCCTGCCCGCAGGAGAGGAGCTGGCGGAGGGCGAACCACAGGAACGACGAGGCCGCCATGGTGGGGGGCAGGCTCACGTCGCCCTGGGGGAACTGGAAGCAGATCTGGGCCGCCACCTGGACGACGCTGCTGGTGAGGGCGGCCTCGGCCATGCCGTGGCGCCGGCACCAGGCGATGTAGTCCTCGCCGTCCACGGTGGCCAGGCCGGCGGTGAAGATCTCGTCGGCCACCACCCCCCGGGCCAGGGTGGTGTACAGCTCCACCTGGCACCACACCGAGCGGATGCGGGCGTAGCGGCTGGTCCCCTCGTGCCGGTCGACCTCGGCGGCCAGGCGGCGGCGGGTCTCCTCCAGCAGGGAGAGCGCGGGGGCGTGGTGCTCGGGGTCGGGGGCCGACGGGTGGGCCCGCTCCCGCTCGGCGGCGCGGCGCAGGGCCCGGGCGTGGAGCTCGAGGTCGAAGGCGTGGCCGGAGGGGTCCACCGAGTGCCCGAAGGCCTCCTCCACCAGCGTGACGACCAGGTCGAGGAGCTCGGCCACCAGGACCAGGGGCCCGGGGTAGTCCTGGGGGCCCCACGGGTCCAGGTCGTTGTGGGGCATGACCTGGCCGGTGATCTCCCACCGCCGGTCGAGGACGTCGGCCAGCTGGAGGTAGTTGCTGGGGACGAGCTGGTCGCCGATGGGCTCGCCGGCCGGCGTGGGCGAGGGCGGGAGCTCCTGCAGGCACTGGTCCAGCATCCGCATGGCGTTGGTGTACATGTTGCCGAACAGGTGGATGCCGTGCTCCTGGATGCGGGCGTCGCCCTCCAGGCGCCAGCCCCCGTCGCCGTCGGGCACGATCGTGCCCCGCCGGCCGGTGGCCCCCTTGCCCCCGAGGCGCCAGCCCATCTGGAGGACGGTCACCTCGTACTCGTCCCGCCAGTGGGGGTGCAGCTCGGGGTCGGTGAGCGACAGCGCCGTCGCCAAGCCGGCCGGCCCCCCTCCCACGATGACGATCCTGCGACGCTCAGCCACGGCAACCACCCGTCCCTCTCCGGCCCGCACCGCGGGCCCCATCTTGCCCGCCGGGGCTCGGCGGGGCGAAGCGTCCCATCGGCTCGGCGGTGGCCGCCGACAGGTCTGACCGACAGTCACCGTCGTCATCCCACGGACCGTGGCAGGCACGATGACTCTGAGGTGGCATGGACACGCACAGTGACGCCGCTGGGGCCGGGCGGGCCCGGGCCCGGCGCGCCGGGCCGCTCCTCAGGCCGGGGCGGTGCCTCCCACCCAGGCCCGGTGGAGGGCGGCGTAGCGGCCGCCGGCCGCCAGCAGCTCGGCGTGCGGGCCCACCTCCACCAGGCGACCGGCGTCGACCACCAGCACCACGTCGGCCCGCTCGGCGGTGGAGAGGCGGTGGGCCACGGTGACCGTGGTCCGGCCGGCGGCCAGGCGGGTGAGGGCCACGGCCAGGGCCCTCTCGGTCTCGGGATCCACCGCCGAGGTGGCCTCGTCCAGGACCAGCAGGCCGGGGTCCGAGACCTGGGCCCGCACCAGGGCCACGAGCTGGCGCTCCCCCACCGACAGGGAGCCGCCCCGCTCCCCCACCTCGGTGTCGAGGCCGACGGCCATGCGCTCCACCCACCACCGCAGGCCCAAGGTGTCGACGGCGGCCTCGATGTCGGCGTCAGCGGCGGCGAGGTGCCCGAGGCGGATGTTGTCCCGCACGGTGCCGGCGAACAGGAAGCCGTCCTGGGGCACCATCCGCACCCGGGCCAGGCGCGAGGCCGGGGCCACCTCCCGCAGGTCCACGCCCCCCACCTCGACCCGGCCCTCGGTGGGGTCGGCCAGGCGGGCCAACAGGCCGGCCAGGGTGGTCTTGCCCGACCCGGTCCGGCCCACCACGGCCACCGACGCCCCCGGGGCGATGGCCACCGACACGTCCCGGAGGACGGGCGGGCCGCCCCGGTAGGCGAAGCCCACGCCGTGCAGGGCCACGGCCAGGGGCCCGGGGGGCAGCGCCACCCCCGGGTCGGGTTCGACCACGTCGACGGGGACGTCGAGCAAGGAGAGGACCTTGCGGGCGCCGGCCGCCGCGTTCTGGGTCTGGTCCAGGACCTCGTTCAGCTCCGCCACCGGCTGGGTCAGGAGCGTGACCAGGAACAGGAAGGCCACCAGCTCCCCGGCGTCGAGGCCCCACGCCCCGCCCCGGGCCACCCCGACGGCGGCCACCGCGGCCACGGCCACGGCTCCGACCACGTCGCCCAGCGGGAACGTGAGGGCGAACAGGCGCAGGCCCCGCACCTCGGCCCGGTACTGGCCGTCGATGGCTGCCCCCAGCCGGCGCCGGCCCCGGGGCTCCAGGCCGTAGGCCCGGATGACGGGGGCCCCGCCGACGCTCTCGGAGAACTCGCTCATGGTGTCGCCGACCCGGGACCGCACCGCGTCCCAGGCCGCCAGCTGGCGGCGTTGGAGGTTCCGCAGCACCACCACGTAGGGGACGAACACGGCGACGGTCAGCACGGCCAGGGGCCAGGCGTAGACGGCCATGACCGCCAGCACGCCGAGGATGGAGGCCGTCGACGTGATCCAGACCATGGCCCCCCACTGCCAGAACTGGGCCAGGGTCTCCACGTCGCTGGTCACCCGGGCGACCAGGATGCCCCGCCGCGACTCGGTGTGATCGGCGGCGGCCAACCGGTGGATGTGGGCGAAGGCCCGGACCCGCAGCCCGGCCAGGCCGGCCTCGGCCACCCGGGTGAGGCGGGCCAGGGTCCAGCGCCCCAGCAGCCAGAACCCCAGGACGGCCACCGCGCCGGCGGCGGTGGCGGCGGCCACGAACCGGGGCCGGTAGCCGTCGGGGCCCAGGATGCCCCGGTCGAGGATCTGCTGCACCAGGACCGGCACCACCACCCGGCCCGCCGCCGTGGCCAGGGCCAGGACGGTGGTCAGGCCCACGCCCACCCGCAGCTCGGGCATCTGGCCCAGGACGCGCCGGAAGGCGGCGAAGGCGCCGCCGTCCTGGACGTCCGGGTCCCGCGGGTCGGTGGCCCGGACCTCGTCGTGGCCCCCCTCCACCGGGAGCGGGGGGGTCACGGCGAGGCCCCCTCGAACGGGGCGTCCCGCTCGTCCCTCGTGTAGGCCCGCACCAGGGCGGCGTAGGCGGGCACGCCGGCCAGCAGCTCCTCGTGGGGGCCGATGCCGCCCACCCGCCCCCCGTCGAGGAAGACGACCCGGTCGGCCAGGCGGATGGTCGAGAGCCGGTGGGCCACCACGATGGTGGTCGTCGTGAGCTGCGCCCCCAGCCCGGCCAGGATCTGCTCCTCGACGGCGGGGTCGACGGCGCTGGTGGCGTCGTCCATCAGGAGCAGGCCCGGCCGGCGGACCAGGGCCCGGGCCAGGGCCAGGCGCTGGCGCTGGCCGCCCGAGAGGGTCACGCCCCGCTCGCCCAGCACGGTGTCGAGCCCGTCGGGCAGGGCGGCCACGAAACCGTCGGCCCGGGCCAGCCGCAGGGCGGGGACCAGGGCCGGGTCGTCGTCGTCCCGCCCGGCCAGGACGTTGGCCCGCACGGTGTCGGCGAACAGGAACGCCTCCTGGAACACCACGCCCACGGCCCGGTGGAGCGCGTCGCGGTCGAGGTCGGGCACGGCCACGCCGCCCAGGCGGACCTCCCCCGCGGTGGGCTCCAGCAGCCCCGCCACCAGGTGGCACAACGTCGTCTTGCCCCCGGCGGTGGCCCCGGTGAGGGCCACCACCTCGCCGGGGTCAACCGAGAACGACACCCCGTCGAGCACCGGCACCGCCGGGTCGTGGGCGAAGCCCAGGCCGTCCACCTCGACGGCCAGGGCCCCGGGGGGCAGGGCCTCGCCACCCCGGGCCGGGTGGCGCTCCTCGGCGCCGGGGGCCAGCACCCGATCGAGCCGGTCGGCGGCCACCACCGACGGCGCCATGAGCTCCAGCAGGTACCCCATGATCCGCATGGGGGCGCCCAGCACCGTGAACAGGGCCAGGGCCTCGACGATGCCCCCCTCGGTGACGGCGCCGGTCGAGAGGCGCCAGGCCCCGAGGCCCAGCACCGCCACCGCCCCCAGGTTGGGCAGGGCGGTGAGGCCGGGCTCGAACCAGGCCCGGAGCTCCCCGACCCGCACCCGCTGGCGGCGGAGGGCATCGGCGGAGCCGGCGAACCGGTCGTGCTCGTGGCCGCCCAGGCCCAGCAGCTTCACCACCAGGGCACCGTCGAAGCTCTCGTGGGCCACGGCGGCCATGTCGCCGTAGCGGGCCTGGCCGGTGGCGGCCGGCGCCTCCACCCGGCCGGTGTAGAAGCGGTTCAGCGCCACCAGGGTCGGGAACACGGCCAGGGCCACCAGGGCCAGGGCCCAGTCCACCACCAGCAAGCGCCCGAAGGCGACGGCCCCGATCACGAAGGCGCTCAGGGAGAACGGCGCCGGGTTGATGAACTCCACGGCCCGGAGGGTGTCGTTGTCGGCGTGGGCCATGAGCTGGCCGGCCGGGTGCCCGGCGTGGAAGCGGAGCGGGGCGGCCAGGTAGCGCTCGGCCAGCCGGAGCCGCCACGTCGCCCCCATGCGGAACGTGGTGACGCCGCAGAAGAAGCGACGGGTGACGACCCCCGCCGCCCGGGCCAGGGCGATCACCACCACCGCGCCGGTGACGACCAGGACGGTGCGGCCGTCGACCCCGCCGAAGCGGCCCCCGCCCGGCGACCCGGACAACCCGGGGACGATGACCTCGTCGGTCACCTGGCCCAGGGCCGTGGTCGAGGCCACCGTCATCACCGCGAAGACGGTGGCGCCGGCCACCGAGGTGGCGAAGGGGCGGGGGTGGGTGCGGACCGACCGCCACAACAGGGCCATCCCCCGCCGGAACACCGAGGGGGTGGGCGCGCCGGGGAGGTCGGGTGCGGTCGCCATGGCCGCCGGCCATCCAACCGTGCCCCCACCCCCGCCACAACCCGGCGCCGTCCCGGGCCGGCGGCGCGCCGCGGTCCCAGGGCTCAGGCCAGGACCAGGCGGCGCCGCTGGGCGGGGTCGGTGACCGGGTGGTCGCGGCGGCTGTGGGCGCCCCTGCTCTCGGTCCGGGCCGTGGCCGCCAGGACCACGGCCCGGGCCACCTCGGCCAGGTTGGCCAGCTCGTGGGCCTCGGTGGGCACCGCCTGGCCGGCGGCGGCGGACCGGGCGGCCAGGGCGGCGGCGCTGACGGCGGCGGCATCGGCCACGGCGCCGGCAGCGGCGAGGGTGGTGGCGTCTCGCACCACCCCGGCCCCGGCGCTCATGGCCCGCTGGAGGCCGTCACGCCCCTCGCGCCCCTCGCCCCCCGGGACGGCGGGGGGCGGAGCGGTGACCCCCGGGCCCACCGGCCCGGGACGGGCCAGGAGCCGTCCACCGACGGTGCCCGGACCCAGCGGGCCGCCCTCGGCGTCGCCGCCCAGGACCGCCCGCATGGCCCCCGTGGCCTCCGGCCCCACCCGGCCCCGCTCGATGGCCTCCACCGCCCGGGGCCCGAAGACCATCCCCTCCAGCAGCGAGTTGGAGGCCAGCCGGTTGGCCCCGTGGACCCCGGTGCACGAGGCCTCGCCGGCCGCCCACAGGCCGGGCAGCGAGCTGGACCCGTCCAGGTCGGTGACGATGCCTCCGCACGTGTAGTGGGCCGCGGGGGCCACGGGCAGCAGGTCGCGGGTGGGGTCGAGGCCGATGGGGCGGAGAGCTGCGGCGATGGTCGGGAAGCGGGCCGCGAAGTCCTCCAGGTGCCGGGCGTCGAGGAACACGTGGTCGATGCCCTGGGCCGCCATGACCTCCACCTCGGCCCGGGAGACCACGTCGCGGGGCTGGAGCTCGTCGACGAAGCGCTGGCCCCGGCCGTCGCGCAGCAGGGCGCCGTGGCCCCGCAGGGCCTCGGACAGGAGGGGTCGGGGCATGGCCTCGTGGTGCAGCGCCGTGGGGTGGAACTGGACGAACTCGACGTCGGCGACGGCCACCCCCGCCCGCAGGGCCATGGCGATGCCGTCACCGGTGGCCTCCAGGGGGTTGGTGGTCACGGCGTAGAGCTGGCCGGCCCCGCCGGTGGTGACCAGCACGTGGTCGGCCCGCACCACCACCGGCGCCCCGTCGGGCCCCACCGCGGCGACGCCCCGGCACCGGCCCCCCTCGACCAGCAGGTCGACGGCGAAGTGGTGCTCGTAGAGGGCGGCCGCGCCGCGCTGCACGGCGGCCACGAGGGCCCGCTCGACCTCGGCGCCCGTGGCCGCCCCCCCGGCGTGGACGATGCGGGCCTGGCTGTGGCCGCCCTCCCGGGCCAGCTGGAGAGAGCCGTCGGGATCGCGGTCGAAGGCCGCGCCCAGGGCGATGAGCTCGTGCACCCGGGCCGGTCCCTCGTCGACCAGCACCCGCACCGCCTCGGTGTCGCACAGGCCCGCCCCGCAGGCCAGGGTGTCGGCCAGGTGCAGGTCGGTGGAGTCGGGGTCGTCGTGGAGCACGGCGGCCACCCCGCCCTGGGCCCACCGGGTGGTGGCCTGGGGGAGCTCGCCCTTGGTCAGGACCCCGACCCGCAGGCCGTGCCGGTCGGCGGCCCGCACCGCGGCCGACAGCCCAGCCACGCCACTGCCCAGCACCAACAGGTCGAGCTGGTCGACATCTCCCGGGGCCATCGCCGCCCGACGATACGACCCCGGGCCGCGGACGCCCCGCAGGCGATGACGGCGAGGCCCCCAGCCGACCCATCGGAGGAGGCGTGGGCCGGGCGCCCGTGGGGCATCCTGCCGGTCGCGCTTCCCCTGCGTCCCACCCCCGATCGCCCGAGGAAGCCGTGCCGGACACCGTCGGGTCCCGCCGTTGATGGCCGGACGCCCCCGCCACCCCCACCCGGCCGTCGAGCGCGCCGTGCGCCGGGCCGAGCAGCAGCTCTGGCGCGTCATCCCCTCCCGGGGCCACGCCTGGGCCCGGCTGCTGTGTCCCGCTCGCGACCGGTCGGGCTGCGCGCTGTCGGTCTGGTCCACGCCGGCCCGCCCCGAGGCCCACGCGGGGGACATCCTCCGTCGCGTGGGAGACTGCCCCCACCGGAGCCCCGAAGGAGGGCCGCCACCGTGACCATCTTCGACTTCACGCTCACCGTGGAGGGCTTGGACGTCCTGGACGACGACGTCATCGACGCCCTCTTCGCCGCCGGGTGCGGGGACGCCACCATCGGGCAGGCCGACGGCGTCCCGCGGGCCACGTTCCACCGTGAGGCCCCCGGGTTCTCCGAGGCCGTCAGCTCGGCCATCCGCCAGGTCGAGGCCGTCGCCCCCGGCGCCCGGGTGGTGGCCGTGACCCGGGCCCCTGAGTCCGCGGCATCAGCCTGATCGACGGCCGGCCGGTCGCTCAGCGGGCGGCCGGGACCTCGACGTAGCGGCGGGGGGCCGGGGAGTCGAGGGCGGCCAGGGTGCGGGCCGTGTCCTCGTCCACCAGGCGGTTGTCGGTGTCGACGTGGACGATGCGGGGGGCGTAGCCGGCCAGCTCGGCCTCGTCGTAGTCGGCGTAGCTGATGATGATGACCTTGTCGCCCGGCGAGACCAGGCGAGCGGCGGCGCCGTTCAGGCAGACGTCGCCCGAGCCCCGCACCCCCTCGATGACGTAGGTCTCCAGCCGGGCGCCGTTGTCGATGTCGACCACGGCCACCTGCTCGTACTCGGCCAGGTCGGCGGCATCCATGAGGTCGCGGTCGACGGTGATGGACCCCACGTAGTGCAGGTCGGCGTCGGTGACCGTGGCCCGGTGGACCTTGGACTTCATCATGCGGCGGCGCACGGGGCGGCTCCTCTGCTGGTGGGCGCCGCCGTGGCGGTCACCCCCGGGGTGGAACAGGTTCATCCTGCCCGCTGAGGAGGGCCACCGACAACCCGGGGGCGACCCAGCCGGCCCCGCCGAGAGGCCCGGGCCCGGGCCTCCGACGCTCAGGCCGGGACGGTGACGCCGAGGTTGTCGAGCAGGCGGGGCCGGCCCACCCGGGCCGCCAACAGGAGCCGCACCTCGCCGGCCAGGGGATCGATCGGGGCCAGCGTGTCGGCCGCCACCGCGGCCACGTAGTCCAGGTCGGCCAGGGGCTCGGTCCCCACCACCTCGGCCATGCGGGCCTCGACCGCCCCGGCCCGCCGCTCCCCCGCCGCCACCAGGGCCGCCCCCTCCCGCAGGGCCCGGTGCAGCACCGGCGCCGCGGCCCGCTCCTCGGGGCCGAGGTAGACGTTGCGGCTGGAGCGGGCCAGGCCGTCGGCCTCGCGCACCGTGGGGCAGGCCACCACCTCCACCGGCAGGGACAGGTCGGCCACCAGGCGCCGCACCACGCACACCTGCTGCCAGTCCTTGGCCCCGAAGTGGACCCGGCACGGCCCCACGACGGCCAGGAGCTTGGTGACCACGGTGGCCACCCCGGCGAAGTGGGTGGGGCGGGTGGCCCCCTCGAAGCGCTCGGTGATGCCCTCCACCGCCACCGTGGTCAGCACCGGCTCGGGGTACATCTCGGCCACGGGGGGGGCGAAGAACAGGTCGACGCCGGCCTCCCGGCACAGGGCGGTGTCGCGGGCCAGGTCCCGCGGGTAGGCGTCGAGGTCCTCGCCCACCCCGAACTGCAGGGGGTTGACGAACACGCTGGCCACCACCAGGTCGCAGTCCCGGCGGGCCGCGGCCATGAGCGAGGCGTGGCCCTCGTGCAGGTAGCCCATGGTGGGCACGAAGCCCACCGTGGCCCCGGCGGCCCGCGCCGCCTCGGTGCGGGCCCGCACCTCGGCCACGGTGGTGAGGGTGTCCATCAGCGGGTCCCGGCCCCCAGGCGGCGGGCGGCGGCGGCCAGCGCGTCGTAGGCCGGTCGCTCGGCCGGGTCGAGGGCGGCCCGGTGGCGGTCCAGGGTGGCCTCGTCGCCCCGGGCCGCGGGGCCGGTGAGGGCGGCGGCGGGGCCGAGGGCGGCCACGTTGTCGAGGGTGTCGCGGGCCAGGTCCAGGTAGGCGGCCAACGGGACGCCGACCGGGCCGGCCACCCTCTCCACCTGCCCCAACAGAGCCACCAGGTGGTTGGAGGCGATGCAGGCGGCGGCGTGGTAGCCGGCCCGGTGCTCGTCGTCCACGGCCACCGCCGTCCCCCCCAGGTCGGCCACCACCCGCCCGGCCACCGGGTCTCCGGCCACCGCCCACCACACCCCGGCGGCCAACCGGGCCGCCCCCCGTTCGGGGTCGGGCAGGGTGGCCAGGGGGTGCAGGGCGGCCCGCCGGGGGTGGGGGGCCAGCACGTCGGGGCCGAGCGAGCCGGCCAGGTGGGCCACCACGCACCGCTCGTCGGGGGCCACGGCGGCGGCCACCGCGGCGATGGACGTGTCGGGGGTCGCCACCACCAGCAGGTCGGTCCCGGAGGCGGCGCCGGCCAGGTCGTCGCCCCGGCCCCGCGGCGCCAGGACCTCCCACCCGGCCCGGCCCAGGGCGCCGGCCAGCGACCCCCCGGCCCGCCCGGGCCCGATCACCCGGAGCCGGCGGCCGTCCATGGCGGCGATGGTACGCAGCCGGGAGCGACCGCCCCCACCCCGTCGCCCCGGTGCCCCGCGATGCCGGCGGAGGAAAGGCCGGCCCGGTGAGGCCGCCAGGCGCCACCTCTCTCCGCGTCGACCGCCGGAACCGGCCTCGTCGATTCCCCGGGTCAAAGGGTGAAGCGGGCCACCAGGTCGTCGAAGGTGGCGGTGGTGACGGTGGGCCCGGCGTCGAGGACCACCAGGCCCAGGCCGGTGGCGCCCGCGTCCAGGGGACCGGCCAGGGTGGCGGAGGCCTCGTGGACGCCCCCGACGAAGGCCTCCACCCCGGTGGCCGTCACCCGCACGCCGAGGGGAGCGGCCTCGCGACCGGCGGCCGCCCCCGGCACCCGGGCCAGGACCTCGCGGACCGGCCCCACCACCCGGAGGAGGGCGACGTCGCCCGTGGGCTCGCGCACCCAGGCCACGTAGGCGTCGACCCCCACGACCCGCACGGCCAGGCCCACGCTGGCCCCGATGGCCGGGGCCACCACCTCGGCCTCCAGCTCCCCGGGGGTGGCCAGCCAGGCCAGGGCGCTCCCGCCGTCCACCGTGGCCTGGGCCCGGTCGCCGCCCACCGTCCAGGTCCCCCGGCCCACGACCCAGCCCACCCCGCCGGCCGGGGGCAGGGCGTCGGCCTGGCCGGCGAAGTCGAGGGCCACGTCGAGGCGGGACCCGGCCAGCGCCAGGCCGGGCACGCCGGGGGCCGCCCCCGTCGGGTCGGCCCCCCGATCGGCGGCGGAGGCCGGGGGTGGGAGCGGGTCGGTGGCCGGCTCGTCGTCGCCTCCGCCGGCCGCCAGCACCCCGACCACCACCGCGGCGACGGTCAGGAGGGCCAGGACCACCACCACGCCGGCGCCCCGCCGGGCTCGCCTTCCGGGGGGGCCGGACGTCGCCCGGTCGATCGGGGCCTGGTCGATCGGGGCCCGACCCGGGGCCGGGCCGGAGCCGTGGGCCGTCGGCCCGTCCGGCCAGGGGGCGCCCCCGGTGGCCCCGTGGGCCGGGACCCGCAGGGAGCGGCCGTCGGCGGCCACGGCCACGCCCAGGGCGGCCAGGTCCTCGACCAGCACGGCCCGGTCGACGGTGACGTCGAGGCGGGTCAGCACGCCGTGCAGTGCATCGAGGTCCAGCCCGGGCCGCCGGGCCAGGGCCAGCGCCACCGCCCGGCGGCGGGCGTCGGTCGGGGGCTGGCGCCGGGGCGCCGCCGGCCCGCTCATCCTCGCCCGCCCCGCTCGGTGCCGGGGTCGGCTCCGGCATCAGGGCCGGCGCCCGCACCGGCGTCGGCGGGACCGGCACCCTCGGCACCAGGACCAGCACCCCCGGCACCGACAAGGGGGCCAGGGTCCAAGGAACCGAGGCGGCGCACGCCGGCCGTGTCGCCCGACCAGCCGGCGGCCACGTCGGGGGCGACCTCGGCCAGGGGCACCATCACGAAGGCCCGCTCCCGCATGCGGGGGTGGGGCACCACCAGGTCGGGTTCGGCCACCTCCTCCCCCTCGACCCACAGCACGTCGACGTCCAGGGTGCGGGGCCCCCACCGCACGGTGCGCTCCCGGCCCGCCGACGCCTCCAGGGCCTGGGCCCGGGCCAGGAGGTCCCGGGCCGGGCGGTCGGTGCGCAGCAGGGCGACGACGTTGAGGTACGCCCCCTGCTCGGGGCCCCCGACCGGGGCCGTCTCGTACACGGCCGACACCGCGGCCAGCTCGGGGCCCAGGCCCGCCACCGCCCCCCGCAGGTGAGCGGCCCGATCGCCGAGGTTGGACCCCAGGCCCAGCAGGGCCCGGCGGGCGGGGTGGGTGTCGCTCACCCGGCCCGGCGCCGGGTGATCCGCACGCCGGAGCTGTCGAGCAGCTGGGCCACCGGCGGCCGCAGCTTGCGCACGGTGACGGTCACGGCGTCGACCCGGTCGTCGGAGAGGATCAGCTCGGCGATGCGGGCGGCCAGGCGTTCCAGCAGGTGGAACCGCTCGGTGGTGATGACCCGCTCGACCAGGTCGCACACCGCGCCGTAGTCGACGGTGTCGTCCAAGGCGTCGGACTCGCCGGCCGCGGCCTGGTCGGTCTCGATCTCGACGTCGACCTCGAGGGGCTGGGGCCGGTCCTGCTCCTCGGGCAGGGCCCCGCACACCCCCAGGGCGGTGAGGCCCCGGAGCAGGATCAGGTCGGGACCGTCGGCCATCAGTCGCGGCCCCGGATCCCGGGCAGCGAGGGGGCCAGGGCGATCAGCTCGCGCCCCACGGGACCGATCTGGCGGGTGAGCATGCGCTCCACCAGCATCGTGGCCCGGGGGGACTCGGGGACCAGGCCGGACCAGATGACGTAGGCGGCCACCAGGCCGGCGATGCGGTCACCGAGCTCCTCGCCGTGCACCAGGAGCTTCTCGCCCGAGGCCATCAGGCCTTCCAGCTCGGGGAACAGGCTGCCGAGGTAGGGGCCGGCGTCCTCGTGGGCCCGGAACGGCCGGTGGAGCCAGGCCACCTCGAGCTCGGTGTAGTTGTGCAGGTTGTGGTTGGCCGGGATGAGGGAGATGACCTTGGTGAAGCCCTGCTCCCGGACCCAGATGATCTCCTCCTGGCGGCGGACCCGGCGGTGGTTGGCGCCGTAGCCACCGGGCCGCTCGCAGACCGCGAAGCGGTCGGTGATGACCCAGGAGAAGTTCCGGGGCCGGATGCCCTGCGCCCACTTGCCCTTCATCCCCATCGGGGGTGTCCTCTCGTTCGCGTCCGTGCGTCGGGACGCCCTCGCGGGGCGTCCGCGGGCCGCTCCCGATCATGCCCGATGGGCGGTCGCGTCGGGGAGAGCGGCGCCGGCTGACAGTCGGTGCCGCGGGATCGGCGCGAGGGGCCGGGACCACGCGGGGCCGATCGGCGCTGGGCCAGGGGGCCGGACGAGCCCGACGGCGAACGGGAGCGAACCGGATCGGGGCTGGTCAGGGGGCCGGTAGGCGGAGGGCGGCCACCGTGGCCGCCACGTCGTGGACCCGGACCATGCCCGCTCCGGCCGCCGCGCTCCACACCGCGGTGGCCAGCGACCCCTCGATCCGGTCGTCGGGGGGCACCACCACGGCGGCGGCGCCGCCAGGTTCGCGGCGAGGGATGTGCGGTCCCGTGCTCTCCGTCCCGGAGGTGGCGTCTGCCTGGGCCAGCAGCTGGCCCAGGAAGCGCTTGCGGCTGGTGCCCACCACCACCGGCCAGCCGGTGGCCACCAGCTCGTCCAGCCGGGCCAGCAGGGCCAGGTTGTGGGCCGTGGTCTTGCCGAAGCCGATGCCGGGGTCGATCCACACCTCGCCCACCCCGGCGGCCCGGGCCGCCTCGGCCCGCTCCACCAGGAAAGCCCCCACCTCGTCGACCACGTCGCGGTAGCGGGGGTCGCGCTGCATGGTGGCCGGGTCGCCCCGCATGTGCATGGCCACCCACCCCACCCCGGCCGCCGCCGCCACCGGGTGGAGGGTGGCCGACACGTCGTTGACCAGGGTGGCCCCGGCGTCCACGGCGGCCTCGGCCACCGCCGCGGTGCGGGTGTCGACCGAGACCCGGACGTGGGGGGCCAGGGCCTCCACCACGGGGACGACCCGGGCCCGTTCCTCGTCGTCGGGGACGGGGGCGGCGCCGGGCCGGGTCGACTCGCCGCCCACGTCGACCACGTCGGCCCCCTCGGTCACCAGCTGCAGCCCGTGGGCCACGGCCGCCTCGTGGTCGAGGTAGCGGCCCCCGTCGGAGAACGAGTCGGGGGTCACGTTGACCACGCCCATCACCAGCGGCCGGACCGTGCCCACCCCCCGACCCTACGGCCGCCGCCCCGCCGCCCATCGCCGACCCGCCCCACCGCCGCCCCCGCCCAACCGCCCGCCCACGCACCGTTCTGAGGCGCCACAGCACACGGACAGGCGCGCTGGCGCCTCAGAACGGCACCGCGCCGGTGGGCCCTCGCTTCTGAGGCGCCAGAGCACACGGGGACGTGCGGTGCCGCCTCAGAACGGGGCCGGTAGGTTCGAGTCGTGCACAAGTCGGCACCGGCCCACGACCCGGGGGACGACGGCCTGCGGGTCGGGCCACCCCGGGAGGAGGCCGCCGGGGTGACCGGCGTGGTGGCCGGCGCCCGCACCGCGGTGGAGCAGATGGGCGTGCGGCGCACCCTCACGGCCCTGCTGCGGATCAACCAGGTCGACGGGTTCGACTGCCCGGGGTGCGCCTGGCCCGAGCCCGGCGACCGCTCCCACGCCGAGCTCTGCGAGAACGGGGCCAAGGCGGTGGCCGAGGAGGCCACCCGCCGCACCGTCGACGCCGGTTTCTTCGCCCGCCACACCGTGGCCGACCTGGCCGGGCGCAGCGACCACTGGCTGGGCCAGCAGGGCCGCCTGGTCGAGCCGGTGGTCAAGCGGGCCGGCGCCGACCGCTACGAGCCGCTGCCGTGGGCCGAGGCCTACGACCTGGTGGCCGACGGGCTGCGGGCGCTCGACCACCCCGACGAGGCCGTCTTCTACACCTCGGGCCGCACCAGCAACGAGGCCGCCTTCCTCTACCAGCTCATGGCCCGGGCCCTCGGCACCAACAACCTGCCCGACTGCTCCAACATGTGCCACGAGTCGAGCGGCGCGGCGCTGACCGAGACCCTGGGCACGGGCAAGGGCACCGTCCTGCTGGAGGACATCCACCGCACCGACCTGATCTTCGTGGTGGGCCAGAACCCGGGCACCAACCACCCCCGCATGCTCACCGCCCTGGAGGTGGCCAAGGACGGCGGGGCGCAGATCGTGGCCGTGAACCCGCTGCCCGAGGCCGGCCTGCTGCGGTTCAAGAACCCTCAGCGCCCTCGGGGCGTGGTGGGTCGGGGCACCGCCCTGGCCGACGACCACCTGCCCATCCGGGTCAACGGCGACCTGGCCCTGTTCCAGGCCCTGGGGGCCCGGCTGGTGGCCGAGGACGCGAGGAGGGGCGGGGCGGCCGGCGGTTCCGACGTGCTCGACCACGCCTTCATCGATGCCCACACCGACGGCTTCGCCGCCTACGTCGCCCACCTGGCCGCCCTCGACGCCGGGGCGGTGGCCGAGGCCACCGGGTTGGCGCCGGAGGTCATCGACCGCACCGTCGAGCGGGTGCTGGGCGCCGAGCGGATCATCGTGTGCTGGGCCATGGGGCTGACCCAGCACCGCAACTCGGTGGCCACCATCCGGGAGATCGTCAACTTCCTGCTCCTGCGGGGCAACGTGGGGCGCCCCGGGACCGGCGCCTGCCCGGTGCGGGGCCACAGCAACGTCCAGGGCGACCGCACCATGGGCATCGTCGAGCGGCCGGGGCCGGGCTTCCTGGACGCCCTGGGCGCCGAGTTCGCCTTCGCCCCACCCCGGGAGCCCGGCCACGACACGGTGGCCGCCATCCGGGCCATGGCCGCCGGCGAGGTGGCGATGTTCATGGGCATGGGCGGCAACCTGGCCGCCGCCGCCCCCGACACCGACGTCACCATCGCCGCCCTCGGCCGGTGCCGGCTCACGGTGCACGTCTCGACCAAGCTCAACCGGACCCACACCGCGCCGGGCGAGGTGTCGCTGATCCTGCCGTGCACGGGCCGCACCGACCGTGACGAGCAGGCCACCGGGGCCCAGGCCGTCACCGTGGAGGACTCCATGGGCGTGGTCCACTCGTCCCGGGGCCACCTCGACCCCCCGGCCCGGGACCTGCCCAGCGAGGTCGAGGTGGTCGCCCAGGTGGCCCGGCGGGCGGTCCCCGAGCGGGCCACGGTGGACTGGGAGGGCGTGCAGGGCGACTACGCCCGCATCCGGGACCACATCAGCCGGGTGGTGCCCGGGTTCGAGGACTACGAACGCCGGGCCCACGTGCCCGGTGGGTTCACCCTCCCCAACGGCCCCCGGGACAGCCGCACCTTCGCCACCGCCACCGGCCGGGCCCGCTTCACCGTGAACCCGCTGGAGGTGCTGCGGGTGCCCGAGGGCCGGCTCCTGCTCCAGACCGTGCGCAGCCACGACCAGTACAACACCACCATCTACGGGCTCGACGACCGCTACCGGGGCATCCGGGGCGGGCGGCGGGTGGTCTTCGCCCACCCCGACGACCTGGCCGCCCTGGGCCTGGCCGACGGCGACCGGGTGGACGTGGTGTCGGAGTGGACCGACGGCGAGCGCCGGGCCCCCGACTTCCGGCTGGTGGCCTACCCGGCGGCCCGGGGCACGTGCGCGGCCTACTTCCCGGAGGCCAACGTGCTGGTGCCGCTGGGCAGCACGGCCGAGGTCAGCGGCACCCCCACGTCCAAGTCGATCGTGGTCCGCTTCGAGCCGGTCAGCCCGAGCCGCGGGTGATGAAGCGCATGGCTTCCTGACGGGTGGCCACGTTGGTGCGGAACAGGCCCCGCACCGCCGAGGTCACCGTCGAGGTCCCGGCCTTGCGCACCCCCCGCATGGACATGCACAGGTGCTCGGCCTCCACCACCACCATCACGCCCTTGGGCTCCAGGCCCTCGGCCAGGGCGTCGGCCACCTGCGAGGTGAGGCGCTCCTGCACCTGGGGCCGGCGGGCGTAGCCGTCGACCAGGCGGGCCACCTTGGACAGGCCGATGATCCGGCCGTCGTCGTTGGGGATGTAGGCCACGTGCGCCGTCCCGATGAACGGCACCAGGTGGTGCTCGCACACCGAGTAGAGCGGGATGTCGCGGACCATGACCATCTCGTCGTGGTCGGCCTCGAAGGTGGTCTTCAGGTGCTGGCGGGGGTCCTCGTGGAGGCCGGAGGCCACCTCGGCCCACAGGCGGGCCACCCGCTCGGGGGTGGCGGCCAGGCCGTCGCGCCCGGTGTCCTCGCCGATGGCCTCCAGCAGCTCGCGCACGGCAGCGGCCACCCGCTCCTCGTCCACCCCGGCCCCGGGTCCGGTGGGGGGCAGCACCGGCACCGGCCCGTCGCCGGTCACGGCGCCCCCCGGAAGGTGCGGATGTCGGGCAGGTTGCGGTAGCGCTCGGCCACGTCGAGGCCGAACCCGATGACGAACTCGGGCGGGATGGGGAAGCCCACGTAGCGCAGGTCGAGGTCGCCCTTCTGCTGCCCCTCCCGGAGGAGCAGGGCGCACACCTCCAGGCTGGCCGGGCCGCGGGCCTGCAGGTTGCGGCGCAGGTACTGGAGGGTCAGGCCGCTGTCGATGATGTCCTCGACGATGATCACGTCGCGGCCCGACAGGTCGAGGTCGAGGTCCTTGACGATGCGGACGACGCCGCTGGTCTTGGTGGCCGCGCCGTAGGACGAGACGGCCATGAAGTCACACTCCACGGGCAGGTCGATGGCCCGGGCCAGGTCGGCCATGAACACGAAGGCGCCCTTCAGCACGCCGACGAGGAGGGGAGCCCGGCCCTGGTAGTCGGCGGTGATGCGGGCGCCCAGCTCGGCGATCCGGGCCGCGATGTCGGCCGCGCCGACGACCACGTCGCCCAGGGCGGGATCGTCGGGGCCGGGGCTCGGCGTCTCCATCGGCGGAACGGTACCGGCTGGCCCGCGGCCGGCCCGCACCCCTCCCCCGCCCGGGCCGCTCAGAGGCCGAGGCCGGGGAGGGCGCCGGTGTCGAGGGGGCTGGGGCCGTCGGCCCGGAGGCGGTGCCAGCCGGCGGCGGCCACCATGGCCGCGTTGTCGGTGCACATGGCCGGGGTGGGCAGCGACACCCGCAGCCCGGCCTCGTCCCCGGCCTCCACCACCCGGCTCCGCAGCAGGGAGTTGGCGGCCACGCCCCCGCCCAGGCAGAGGCCCCGGGCCCCGACCTGCTCGGCGGCCCGGAGGGCCTTGGCCACCAGCACGTCGACCACCGCGGCCTGGAACGAGGCGGCGATGTCCTCCGTGGTGGCATCGGGGTGGCGCCGGCAGTGGGTGATGACCGCCGTCTTCAGCCCCGAGAACGACAGGTCCAGCCCGTCGTCGAGCATGGCCCGCGGGAAGCGGATGGCCTCGGGGTCGCCCTGGCGGGCGGCGGCGTCGATGGCCGGCCCGCCCGGGTAGGCCAGGCCCAGGTAGCGGGCCACCTTGTCGAAGGCCTCGCCGGCGGCGTCGTCCACGGTGCCGCCCAGCACCTCGTACGAGCCGGGGGCGTCCATGGCCACCAGCAGGGTGTGGCCCCCCGAGACCAGCAGCACCACCACCGGCAGGTCCAGGTCCGGGTCGTCGAGGAGGGCGGCGTGGAGGTGGGCCTCCAGGTGGTTGACGGCCACGAAGGGCACGTCCCACACCAGGGCCAGGGCCTTGGCCGTGGCCACGCCGACCAGCAGGGCGCCCACCAGGCCCGGGCCGTAGGTGGCGGCCACCGCGCCGACCTCGTCGTCGGCCACCCCGCTCTCGACCAGGGCCTCGGCCACCACCGGGGTGAGCAGCTCGACGTGGGCCCGGCTGGCCACCTCGGGCACCACGCCGCCGTAGCGGGCGTGCACGTCGACCTGGCTGGAGACCACCGAGGAACGCACCTGGCGCCCGCCGACCACGACGGCGGCCGCCGTCTCGTCGCACGAGGTCTCGATGCCGAGCACGGCCAGCTGGCCCATGTCGGCCGGCGGCGTCCAGAGGGGCGCGGCGGTCGTCACGGCTGCCGCACCCCCTGCACCAGGCTGGGCGCAGGCAGGCCGGCCTCGATGCGGGCCAGGCGGGCGGCGTAGGGCTCGCCCTGCACGTCGATCGCCCACATGATCAGCGCGTCCTCCCGGTTGTCCACGTAGTACGCCTTGCGCACCCCGGAGGGGGCGAAGCCGAAGCGGCGGTAGAGGGCTTGGGCCCCCCGGTTGGAGGCCCGGACCTCCAGCGTGACCCGCTCGGCCCCGAGGGCGACGGCCTCGCGCAGCAGCACCAGCAGCACCCGGGTGGCGATGCCCTGGCGCTGGTGGACCGGGGCCACGGCCACGGTGGTGACGTGGGCGTCGTCGACGATGACCATCAGGCCGGCGTAGCCGACCACCGTGCTCCCCTGGCGGGCCACGAGGTAGCTGCGGCCCTCGGTGGTGGCCAGCTCGCCGAGGTAGAGGGCCAGGGACCAGGGCCGGGTGTAGACGGCGTTGTCGATGCGCAGCACCTGGCGCAGGTGGCGCCGGCGCATGGGGGTGATGACCAGCCGACCGGGCGCCCCGGGGGCCGACGGGGCCGACGGCCCGCCCGGGGGGTCGTGGGGGCCGGGTCGGGCGCCGGGCAGCGGTGGCCGGCGATCGGGCTCGGGGACGGCAGCCATCACGCCTCCCCGATCGGGGCGGGGGACAGGCCGGCCCTGGTGGCCCAGCCGATCTCGGCGTCGGGCTTGCGCAGGTACGTGGGCGTGACCTCCCACACGGGCACCCACTCCTCGCGCAGGGCCCGGGCGTGGGCCAGCAGGACCAGGTCGCGGGCCGAGGGGTGGACGATGCCGTGGGCGCCCACCTCCACCTGGAGGACGTCGCGGAACACCTCGGCGTAGCGGAGGGCCCCGTCCCCCACCACCAGCACGTCCTCACCCAGGGCCTGCAGCTCGGCCACCAGGTCCGGGGGTGTGCTGACCCGGGGCTCGGTGACCCGCTGGACGCCGCCGGGCACGGCCCGGTAGAGGGCCGAGAACAGCTCGCCCCGGCGGGCGTCGACGACCGCGGCGATGACCCGGTCGCTGAAGCGGGCCGGGAAGGCCAGGAGGTCGAGGCTGGAGATGGGGATGACCGGCACCCGGAGGGCCTGGGCCATGGCCTTGGCCGTGGCCACCCCCACCCGCAGGCCGGTGAAGAGGCCGGGGCCGGTGTCGACGGCGATGGCGCCCAGGTCGGACAGCTCGATGCGGGCCTGGCGGCGCACGAAGTCGATCGACGGGATCAGCGCCTCGGCGTGGCGCCGGGTGCGGGCCGAGTGGGCCGAGGCCAGGACCCCCTCGTGGCCGCCGACGGCGCACCCCACCTGGGCGGTGGCCGACTCGATGCCGAGGATCAGCACGCCTCCGCCTCCCAGGGGGCGAGGACGGCCCGCAGGCCGTCGGACCGGGCCGACCAGGCGGCACCCACCGGGCGCAGGTGCCAGCAACGTGGCTCGTCGCCGGGGTGGTCGCCGGCCGGGCCGGCGTCGCTGCCGGGGGCGAGGGGGGCGAAGGTGATGCGGATCTCCAGGTAGGAGGCGGGCAGCACGGGCAGCAGGGCGTCGCCCCACTCGATCACCACCACCCCCCCGTCGTCGATCATCTCGGCCAGGCCCAGGTCGAGGGCCTCGTGGAGGTGCTCCAGCCGGTAGGCGTCGAGGTGGTGGACCAGGAGGCGCCCGCCCTCGTAGGTCTGGGCGATGGTGAAGGTCGGGCTGGTGATGCGGGTGGGGACGCCCAGCCCGGCCCCCAGGCCCTGGGTGAAGGCCGTCTTGCCGGCGCCCATCTCCCCCGACAGCAGGAGCAGGTCGCCGGGCCGCAAGAGGTCGGCCAGGGCCGTGGCCAGGGCGCCGGTCTCGGCGGGGGAGGTGGTGCGGGCGAGCACGGGATCAGCGGCGACGCTCATGGGTCGGGCCGGGCCCCACGGTGCGGGGTTGGCGGCGAGCAGCCCCCGGAGCGTACCGCCGGGGCCGGACCCGCGGCCCGTCCCGGCAGATCGTGACGGCCAGGAGACGGAGAGGTGACCGAGAAGGAGGGATCGACGGCCCCCCGTCGAAGGGGGGAACATGACGCGACCCGCCCTCCCCCGCTCCGTCGCCCTCGCGCTGGCCCTCGGCCTGGCGCTCGCCGCCTCCCTCTCCGCCCCGAGCTCTGCCGCTCCCACCTTCGCCCCCGCCGGCGAGGCCACCATCACCCCTGGCGTCCAGATGCTGACCCAGGGCGCCCAGTGCACGGCCAACTTCGTCTTCTCCGACGGGGTCGACGTCTTCCTGGGCTACGCCGCCCACTGCGCCGGCACCGGCGCGGCCACCGACACCAACGGGTGTGACGCCGGCACCCTGCCCCTGGGCACGGCGGTGGAGGTGGAGGGGGCCGACCACCCCGGCACGTTGGCCTACAGCTCGTGGGTCACCATGCAGGCCGTGGGCGAGGCCGACCCGGACGCCTGCGCCTACAACGACCTGGCCCTGGTGCGCATCGACCCGGCCGACACGAGCAAGGTCAACCCCTCCATCCCCCACTGGGGCGGCCCCACCGGCCTGGACACCGACGGCGTGCCGGCCGGGGAGCGGGTCTACAGCTACGGCAACTCCAGCCTCCGCCAGGGCATCGCCCTCCTCAGCCCCAAGACCGGCATCAGCCTGGGCACCTCGGGCAACGGCTGGACGCACCCCGTCTACACCGTCTCCCCCGGCATCCCCGGCGACTCCGGCAGCGCCTTCCTCGACGCCGAGGGCCGGGCCCTGGGCGTGCTGAGCACCCTGGCCCTCGCACCCCTGCCCCTCAGCAACAACGTGTCGGACCTGAGCCGGGGCCTCGACTACATGCGGGCCCACACCGGCCTCGACGCCGTGCAGCTGGCCGCCGGCACCGAGGCCTTCGACGGGGCCCGGCTCCCGCTCGGCACCGGCGGGGGCAGCGGGCTGGGCGGCCTGGGCGGCCTGGGCTCCTGACCCACGGGACCGCCGGCACCGACCGCCGGTCCCTCGCTCCCAGGGGGCGCGCCGGCCCGACCCCGGGGCGCCCCCTGCCCTCCACGAACCGAGCACGGAACAACCGGCATGTCGGGTACTTCCGTGCCCAGTCCGCTCGGCGCGCCGAGCCGAGCACGGATCAGCCGGGATGTCGGGCACTTTCGTGCCCGCTCTGTTGGCGTTCGATCACCTCAGGGACCGGACGGCGCGCTCCACCGCGGCGACGGCCAGGAGACGGACGTGGTCGACGGGGGCCTCCACTTGGCCGGTGGCGGCGGCCACCAGGGCGTCGCCGTCGACCCGGGTGTGAGCCGGGACCAGCGAGCGGGCCAGGCCGTCGTGGCCGCCCTGGGCCACGACCAGGCACCCGACCTTGTCCAGGCGGGCGTTGGTGGCGACGATGCCGATGGTGGTGTTGCCCACGGGCGACGGACCCGAGGGCAGCGGGCCCAGGGGTGGCGGGCCGAGGCCCGACACCAGATCCTCCACCCCGTCCAGGCCCCGGCCGTCCCCGTCGATGGATCCGTGGGCGTTCACGGCCAGCAGGACCGACACCACCAGGTCCCCGGCCCGGACCGTGGCTCCGACCAGGCCACCCGGGCGGGCGGAGTCGGGCCCCTGCCAGCCGCCCACGGTGGCCCCGGCTCCGGCCCCCACCGGCCCGTGGTCGATCGGCCCGGGGCGGGCATCGTCGCAGGCGGCCCGGCCCTGGGCCGGCCCCGGGCGCACCGAGGCCGAGCCCACGGCCAGGTCGTAGAGGGCCAGGGCGGGCACGATGGGCACCGGGCCGGCCGGGGTCGGGAAGCCCCGGCCTCGCTCCTCCAGCCAGCCCGTCACCCCGTCGGCCGCGGCCAGCCCGAAGGCCGACCCTCCGGTGAGCACCACGGCATCGATCCGGTCCACCAGGCGGTCGGGGGCCAGCAGGTCGAGCTCTCGGCTGGCCGGCGCCCCTCCCCGCACCTCGGCCGAGGCCACCGTCCCCTCCGGCACCAGGGCCACGGTGCAGCCGGTGCGGGCCCGGGTGTCGGTCCAGTGCCCGACCTCCACGCCACCCACGTCCGTCAGCACGCCGCCACCGGGACGTCGGCCGGCGGGCGGCCGGCGGCCACCTCCTCCAGCGCGGCGTCGTAGGCCGGGGCCAACACTGCCCAGTCGAAGCGGTCCATGCTGGCGGCCAGGCCCTCCACCGCCACCCGGGCCCCGTCGAGGTCCTCCAGCACGTCGCGCAGGCGCCGCACCATGTCGCCGTAGGCGTCGTAGAGGACGACGTCGTGGTAGCCGGCCGGGACCACCTCGGGGTACGACAGCGACCGGGGCAGCAGGGGCACGGCCCCGGCCGCCATGGCCTCGACCATGGCCACGCCGAAGAACTCGTGGACCGCGGTGGACACCACCACCGCGGAGCGGCCCAGCAGCTCCACGTAGTCGGGCCGGGGCAGGTGGCCGGCGTGGACGAGGCGCGGCCCGAACCGCTCCTCGGCCTCGATGAACTCCCGGGGGTCGGCCCGGGCGTTGGCCCCGGCCAGGGCGACCCGGAAGGCCAGGCCCTCGTGGTCGAGGCGCCGCAGGGCCCGGAAGAACAGGTCGGGGGCCTTGTCGTGGTCCCAGCGGTGGCTCCACAAGACGATGGGGGGCCCGTCGTCGACCACGTCCCGCCCGACCCGCACCGCCCCCACGTCGACCCCGACCGGCAGCACGGTGCACCGGGGGGTGACGGCGTCCAGCAGGTGGTCGTGGCGGTGGTCGGGGGGGCGCTCCAGCAGCTCGGGGAGGGCGTCGAAGAGGGCCGAGCGGTGGAAGGCCGAGTTCACGAAGATGTGGTCGGCGGCCAGCATCGAGGCCCAGTTGCGGTAGGCGATGTCGTCGTCGAGGGGCTCCCCGGTGAGGGCCACCCGGGCCGGCTGGGTCTCGTGCAGGTACAGGGCCACGGGCGTGGCCCCGATCCAGGCCCGGGCGTGGCCGCAGAAGGCGGGCACGTCGAGCATGGAGCTGGCCAGCACCACGTCGGGGCGGCCGTGCTCGGCCACCACGGCGGCGGCCTGCTCGGACAGGGTCACGGCCCCGCCCCGCAGGCGCCAGCGCCAGTAGGCGCCCGGGTGGGAGACGACGTGGACCTCGTGGCCGCTGCGGGCGGCGTAGCCCTCGGCCCAGGCCTGGTGCGAACCGGTCAGCCACGGTTCGACCAGCAGCACCCGCACGCTCAGCTCCCCCGGCCGGCCACGGCCGCGGGCCGGGGGGCGGTGCGGGCCGCCAGCGCCCGGATCAGCCTGGCCAGGGCCTCGGGCCGCCCCTGCATGAGCTGGTGGCCGGCGCCGGGCAGCACCGTGAGCTCGGCATCGGGCCGGCGTTCGGCGGCCAGGCCGGCCACGGCGCCCCCGACGCCGACGCCGACGCCGACGAGCGTGCGGGTGGCGGGGCTCACGGCGCCGAGCCTACGGGCCGGGCTCCCCCGGGGTCGCCGACCGGGGCCGGACCCGCCGGGGGACGCGGGCGCCGATGCCGCAGGTGACCTCGTAGCCGATGGTGCCCAACCGCTCGGCCCACTCCTCGGCGGTGACCTCGGCGACGCCCTGCCGGCCGATGAGCACCACCTCGTCCCCCGGGCGCACCGCGGCTCGGGGCCCGCAGTCGACGGTGATCTGGTCCATGGTGACGGTGCCGGCGATGGGGCACCGCCGCCCTCCGACCAGGACCACGCCGCCGGCGGCGCCCAGGGCCCGGCGCACGCCGTCGGCGTAGCCGACGGGCACGGTGGCCACGGTGGTGGGGGCGGCCACCCGGTACCGCTGGCCGTAGCTGATGGCCTCGCCGGCGGCCACCACCTTGACGTGGGCCACCCGGGACACCAGTCGCAGGGCCGGCACCAGGTCGACGGCGCCGGCCAGGGCCGGGGAGGGGGCGATGCCGTAGGCGGCGATGCCCACCCGCACCAGGTCGAGCCGGGTGGCCGGGTGGGCCAGGGCGGCGGCCGAGTTGGCGGCGTGGCGGACCGGCACCGGCACCCCGGCCGCCTCGACGGCGGCGCAGGCGGCGGCGAAGCGGTCGGCCTGCTCGGCGGTGAAGCCGGAGTCGGGCTCGTCGGCCACGGCCATGTGGGTCCACACCGACGCCAGCCGCAGCTCGGGCCGGTCGGCCACCAGCCGGGCCAGGCCCGGCGCCGCGCCGGGGGCGGCGCCCACCCGGTGCATCCCGGTGTCGACCTTGAGGTGGAGGGGCCAGGGTCCGCCGACGGCACCGGGGCCGCCCCGCCCGGCCACGGCCCGGGCCATGGCCTCGACGGCGGCCGCCGAGTAGGCCGTGGGCTCGATCCCGGCCGCCACCACCCGGGCCTCGGCCCCGGGCGGCGGCTCGGACAGCAGGAGCAGGCGGGCGTCCACACCGGCGGCCCGCAGCTCCTCGCCCTCCTCCACCAGGGCCACGGCCAGGCCCTCGGCCCCGCCCTCCAGGGCGGCCCGGGCCGCGGTGACGGCGCCGTGGCCGTAGCCGTCGGCCTTGACCACGGCCCACACCGGGACGGGGGCGGTGACGGCCCGCACGGCGCGCACGTTGGCGGCGATGGCGGCCGGGTCGATCTCGACCCAGGTGGGCCGCAGCGGCGGGCCGAGGTCGGGCGGGGGGGCGGTCATGGCAGGCGGTCCAGCGGGGGCGTCGGACGGGGGCCGGACGGGCCCCCGGGGGCGGGGTGGGAGCCCACCGGGGTGGCCGGGGCCGGGAGGGCCGGGGTCAGGGCTCGGCGATCATGGCCCGGACGATGTCGCCGCGGGCGACGATGCCCACCAGGCGGCCGTCGCCGTCGACCACCGGCAGCCGGGAGACGTCGTGCTGGTGGAGCAGGGTGGCCGCCCGCTCCAGGGTGTCGTCGGGGCCGATGGTGTGGGGGTCGGTGGTCATGACCGCGGCCACGGTGCCGCCCACCGCCCGCCGCAGGTCCTCCCCGAAGCGCTTGCGCTCGCCCGGGAGCTCGAAGCTGGCGCCCAGGAGGGTGATGACCGTGGGCACGTGGACCTGGCCCTCGGCCACGATCAGGTCACTGGTACTGAGCAGCCCGACCACCCGGCCCTGGCCGTCGACCACCGGGGCGGCGTCGACGTCGCGTTCGACCAGCGCGGCCATGGCGGAGCGGACCTCGTCGTCGGGGGCGAAGGTGAGCACGTCGACGGTCATGACGTCGCGCACGGGCTGGGATCGGGGCACGTCAGTCCTCCGGGAGCAGGGCCAGGGCGGCGGGGAGGTGGGCGGCGACATCACCGGCCACCAGGCCGCGGCGACAGGGTACGGGCTCCTGCCGGGCCCGGGGAGCACCGGCCCGCGCCGCCGCGGCCAGGGCCCCGGCCCGACCGTGCAGGTGGGCGCCGGCCGCGGCCGCCTCGGTCGGGTCCAGGCCCTGGGCCAGGAGGGCGGCGATGGCCCCGGTGAGCACGTCACCGGTGCCGGCGGTGGCCAGGCGGGCGTCTCCGGTGGTGGCCACCAGGACCCGGCCCCCCGGGTCGGCGACGACGGTGGGCGCCCCCTTGGCCAGGACCACGGCGCCCCGCCGGGCGGCCAGGGCCCGCACCTCGGCCAGCCGGTCGGGCGCCGAGGGGTCGCCCCCCAGGCGGGCCAGCTCCCCGTCGTGGGGGGTGAGGACCACCGTCGGGTGGCCGTCCCCGCCCTCTCCCCGGCCGCCCCGCCGGCCGTCGCCGGGGCACGGGCCCGGGCCCCGGGTCAGCGCACCGTCGACGTCGCCGGCCAGGGCGGTGAGGCCGTCGCCGTCGACCACCACGGGGGGGCGGTCCACCGCGCCGACCAGGGCTCGCACCTGCTCGGCGGTGGCCTCCCCGGTCCCCAGGCCGGGGCCGACGCCCAGGGCCCGGATGCGGTCGACGTCGTCGAGCACGGCCGCTGCCCAGCCCCCGTCGGGGAGGGGCACGGCCACCACCTCGGTGGGCGCCCCGGGGGCGTCGGCCAGGCCCGGCGTCGAGAGGCGGACGTAGCCGGCGCCGGCCCGCTGGGCCCCCGCGGCGGCCAGGTGGGCGGCCCCGGTCATGCCCGGCGACCCGGCCACTATCCAACAGGCCGCCCGCCACTTGTGGGTGTCACGGGCCGGAGCGGGCAGCCAGGCGACCACGTCGGCGTCCTCGACCACGTGGGCGGTGGCGGTCGAGACGTCGAGGCCGATGTCGGCCACCGTGACCTCCCCGGCCAGGCCGGGCCCCGCTCCGAGGACCAGGCCGGGCTTCAGGGCGGCGAAGGTGACGGTGCGCGCCGCGGCCCACGGGTGGCCAGCGGCCCGGCCGGAGAGGCCGTCCACGCCGCTGGGGATGTCCACGGCCAGGACCGCGGCCCCCTCGGGAGCCGGCGGGGGCGCCCACCCCCGCCCGTCGCCCCGGTGGCGGTAGCCGGTGCCGTAGGCGGCGTCGATCAGCAGGTCGGCGAGGGGGAGGGTCGGGGGCAGGTCCCCAGCGTCGAGCACCGCCACCCGCACGCCCCGCCGGCGCAGGCGCACCGCTGCCGCCCGGCCGTCGGCCCCGTTGTTGCCCGGGCCGGCCACCACCACGACCCGGCGCCCGTAGGCGCCGCCCAGCAGGTCGAGGGCCGCTCGGGCCACCGCCGCGCCGGCCCGCTCGACGAGCACCTCCACCGGCTCGGGGGCGGCGGCGTCGATGGCGCCCATCTCCTCGGGGGTCACGACCGGGATCACCCCCCCATGCTGCCCGCCTGGGCCCGACACCGTGGGCCCCGGTCGCACCACCGGTCCCTACGCTGCCGGGGTGCCCGCCCTCGCCTCGCCCACGCTCGTGCCGTTGGACGACGGGCGGGTGCTGGCCGTCGACGACGTGGGTGACCCGGACGGGGCCCCCGTCCTCTACCTGCACGGCGCGCCCGACTCGCGGCTCTCCCGCCACCCCGACGACGGCCTGGCCGCCCGGGCCGGGGTGCGGCTGCTGGCCGTGGACCGGCCGGGGTGCGGGCGCAGCACCGGCCACCCGGGCCGCACGCTGGGCTCGGTGGCCGACGACCTGGCCGCGGCCTGCGCCCACCTGGGCGTGGACCGGACCGGGGTCCTGGCCTGGTCGGCCGGCGCCCCCTTCGCCGTGGCCCTGGCCGCCCGCCACCCCCGCCTGGTGGCCGCCGTGGGCCTGGCCGCCCCCCTGGTCCCCGTCGACGCCTACGCCACCCCGGAGGTGGCCGAGGCGGCCGGGCCGGGCCGGGCCCTGTTCGCCGAGATGGCGGCCGAGCTGCCGGCCGAGGAGGTGGCGGCCGAGGTGGCGCCCTACCTGCTGCCCGACCCGGCCACCACGGAAGCGGTGGCCGCCCACCTGCGGGAGGAGGGCGACGAGCGGCGGGCAGCCGAGCTGGCCACGGTGCCCGGCGGGTTCGACCACCTGGTGGCGGCCACCGTGGAGGCCGTGGCCCGGGGCCGCGACGGCCTGAGCCAGGAGGTGGCCACCCAGGCCGGCCGGCCCGACGTCGACCTGGCCGCCGGCACCGCCCCCGTCACCATCTGGAGCGGCACCGCCGACCCGGTGGCGCCCCCGGCCTTCGGGGCCTGGTGGGCGGCCACCGCGCCCGGGGCCCGGCACCACGTGCTGGAGGGCGCCACCCACGTCCTGCACCTGCCCCGCTGGGCCACGCTCCTCGCCGCCCTGGTCCCCGGCCCCGCTCAGTAGCTCTCGTAGCTGCTGTCGTAGCTCGAGTCGTAGCTGCTGGACGTGTCGACGTCGCTGGAGCTGGCGTCGTAGGAGGTGTCGGCGTAGCCGGAGCTGGCGTCGTACGAGGTGTCGGCGTAGCCGGTGTCGGCGGCGCTGTAGTCGTAGGTGTCGCCGTAGCTGTAGTCGGCGGCGTAGGACTCGGCGGTGTAGGCGTCGCCGCTGGCGTCGTAGGCGGTCCAGCTGGCGCTGTCCGCCGCGTAGGAGTCGGTCTCGTAGCCGTCGGACACGCTGCTCCAGTAGTCCGACGCCTCGTAGTCGCCGGCGTACCAGGCCTCGTTGGAGGCGCTGCTGGCGTCCAGGGAGGCGCCCCAGGCGTCCCAGGAGGCGTCGGTGGCCTCCAGCGACTGGTCCCAGTAGGTGTCGCTGGACTGGGAGAAGTCGCCGGTGGCGATCTCGGCCTCGGCGGTGGCCTGGTAGCTGCCGTCGTAGTAGCTGGTCTCGGTGTAGTCGCTCATCGGTCGCCCTCCGGGGTCGTGGTGGTCGTGGGGTGAGAGGCCACCGGACCGCCCCATGTTCCTCCGTCGGGGCACCGTGGGGAAGGGGTCCCCGGGCCGGGGCGTGGATCAGTCGGCGGCGGCCACGGCCACGGCCACCAGGTCGGAGTGGCTGAGCGACAGGTGCCAGGTGGTGATGCCGGCCCCGGCGGCCAGGGCCGCGGCCCGCCCGGTGAGGCCCACCGTGGGGCGCCCCGACGGCTCGGCCCCCACCTCGATCTCGTGGAAGGCCACGTCGCCCAGCCCGGCCCCCAGCACCTTCATCACCGCCTCCTTGGCTGCGAAGCGGGCGGCCAGGGTGGGCACCGGGTCGCGCCGTCCGGCGGCCCGGGCCCTCTCGGCGTCGGTGAAGAGCCGGTCGGCCATGCGGGGGGTGCGGGCCAGGACGGCCCGGAACCGGTCGAGGTCGACCACGTCGGTGCCCAGGCCCCGCACCGCCGGGCTCAGCCGGCGGAGCGCCAGCGCTCGGCCAGCACGTAGACGGGCGAGGTCAGCAGCTCGATCAGCGGGATCTCGCCCAGCAGGTCCGCCCGGAACGTGGGCTCGGTCTCGGTGACGGCGTCGGTCAGGGCCGACAGGCGGGTGCGGTACTGCTCCAGCACCGAGCGGGCCCGGGCCGCCGGCAGGCGCTCGGCGAAGCGGCAGTGCAGGAGGGTGAGCCCGGTGCACTGGGTGCCCCGCACCTCGGGGACGATGACCACGGTGCGCCCGTCGCTGCGGCCCACGGCCACGGTGACCTCCCGCTCGGTGGCCACCCGGTGCTTGGTGCCCCGCAGGACGGGGTTGCGCTCGGTGCGCAGCGGGAGGTCCCGGGCGATGCCGCCCCGGTCGATGACCCGGATGGTGGCCTCGTGGGTCTCGACCGTGCCCTCCACCTGGTAGCGGGTGAACCCCAGCACCTCCTCCACGGCGGGGTCGAGGCCGGCCAGGGTGCGCAGGGCCCGGTAGCTGACCCGGTCGCGGGGGGCGCCGGCCTCCAGCGTGGCCGCCACCAGGGGCACCTGGAGCAGGCCCTCGTCGCTGCGGGAGATGCCCACGGTGACGGTCTTGGCCTGGTGCTTGATGGCGTCGACGGGGCGGGTCAGCTCCTCGATGCCGGTGGTGAGGGCGGTGGTGAGGTCCTCGACCAGGGCCACCGGCGAGCCGGCCCGGCCGTGCTCGACCTCGTAGGCCTCCAGGGGGGCCAGCCCGGTGGCGTAGCGGAACAGGGAGGCCAGGCGCACCGCGGTGCCCGCTTCCAGGCTGCCGTCGTAGCCGCCGCTGCGCACGACCTCGGCGAACCGGGCGGCCAGGGGGGCGAAGTCGGCGCGCAGCTCGGCCAGGAGCAGGTCGCCGTCCACCGCGGCCGGGCTGCCGGCCCGGTGCTCGATGGCGGCCCGGGCCTGGCGCAGGGGCAGGGCCGAGGCGTCGATGGCCAGGGCCGCCTCGTAGCCGAACAGGTGCCCGACCACCGCGGCCAGGACGAAGGCCAGGGCCGGGTCGACGGCGGGCACGGTGAGGACCCGCAGGGCGGCCGAGAACCGCTCCTCGCCCTCCGAGGCGATGACCACCGGCGAGGCCTTGTGGGCCCGGTAGATGGCCACCTCCTTGGCCACGTCGTCGGCGTTGGAGCCCTGGAGGCCGGTGGCGCACACGATGATGAGCGGCTCGGAGGACAGGTCGATGTGCTTCTTGTCCTCGGTGGCGTCGCAGGCGATGGCCTTGTAGCAGAGCTCCGAGAGCTTGATGCGCAGCTCCTGGGCGGCGATGCGATCGGCCCCGGAGCCCACGATGGCCCAGTAGCGCTTGGACGGCGCCAGCTCCCGGGCCGCGTCGGCGATGGCCGGCCGGGTGGCGATGACCTGCTCCATGGCCTCGGGCAGGGCCCGCAACCCGCCCAGCAGCCGGCCCCGGGCCTCGGCCGCGCCGTCGGACCGGTCGACCTCGGCGGCGATGGCCGCGGCCAGGACGATGCCCGCCGCCACCTGGGCGTAGAACGCCTTGGTCGAGGCGACGCTCATCTCCACGTCGCGCCCGTCGGAGGTGTAGAGCACGCCGTCGGAGCGATCGGTGAGGTCGCTGCCCCGCCGGTTGACGATGCTGATGACGGTGGCCCCCCGAGACCGGGCCAGGTCGACGGTGCGGTTGGTGTCGGTGGTGGTGCCGGACTGGCTGACGGCCACGACGAGCGTGTCGGCCATGTCGGGCCGCAGGGCGAAGCCGCTGAGCTCGGTGGCCAGGCGGGCCTCGACCCGCAGGGGCGTGTTCGCGGCCAGCGTCGACAGGGTGGAGGCCAGGGCCTGGCCCGCCACCGCGGCGGTGCCCTGGCCGATGGCCAGGACCCGGGTGATGCGCCCCTCGGCCAGGGCGGCCCGGGTGGCCTCGGGCAGGGTCTCGGGTCCGAGGCGGGCCTCGACCGGGCCGCCGTCCGCCCCGGCCACGATCTTGCCCCGGAGCGTCTTGCGGAACGAGGCCGGCGACTCGCTGATCTCCTTGAGCAGGAAGTGCGGGTGGTCGCCCCGGTCGATGTCGCGGGTGGTGACCTCGGCCCGGGCCAGCTCGTCCTCGGCGACGGGCAGCTCGCCGCCGGCGTAGGACAGGCGGCGGATGCCCTCGACGGTGCCGGCCGCCGCCGCGTCGAGGGCCACCACCTGGCCCCGGCTGCCGGTGGGGTCCTCGGGGTCGGCCGCGGTCTCGCCGTCCATGCGCAGGTAGCGGTCGCACTCCTCGACCACCCCGTAGGGCTCCGAGGCCACCAGGTAGAGGTCCTCGGCCAGGCCGACGTAGAGGGCCTGGCCGCTGCCCCGCAGGGCCAGCAGGAGCGACCCGGGCAAGGAGGCGGGCGAGGCCCCGATGGCCACCGAGCCGTCGAAGGTGGCCACGGTGCGCCGGAAGCCGTCGACCGGGTCGGTGCCGGCGGCCAGGGCCCGGCTGACGAGGGTGGGGATGACCTTGGCGTCGGTGGTGATCTCGGGGGCGTAGGCCAGCCCGGCCCGGGCCTTCAGGTCGGCGAAGTTGTCGATGTCGCCGTTGAGGGCCGCGGTCACGTAGGGGCCGGCCGCGGCCGGCCCGGCCGCGCCGAGCTCCTCGTCGCTGTTGACGGGGTGGGCGTTGGCCTGGGAGATGATGCCCACGCTGGCCCACCGGGTGTGGCCCAGCACCAGGACCTCGGCCTCCTCGGAGGAGAGGGCCCGGCGCAGCAGGTCGTCACCGGTGAGGGCGGTGCGCAGCTCGCGGGAGTTGTCGCCCAGCTCGCCGATCTCGGCCGCCGCCTTGTACACGAAGGACAGGCAGTCCCCGGCGGCCCGCACCGAGCCGGAGCCGAAGGTGGGGTCGTCGCCCCGGTCGGCCAGCACGACGGCCATCTCGGCCCCGGCCAGGTCGAGGCCGTGGCCCCGGACCAGGAGGGTGAGCCCGGCCGAGTCCCGGCCCCGCACCTCCAGGCGGTCGAGGGCGGACAGGGCGAGCTGCACCGAGGTCATGGCCTCGACGGCGGCGGGACCGGCGCCGGGACCGGCCAGGCCGGCCACGGCCCGGGCGGTGCGCAGCCGGTCGCGCCCGATGGACCAGGCCCCGTCCCGCACCGCCACCAGGGCGGTGTTGATGGCCTCCTGCTCCACGGTGGGCTGGTCGGCCAGCAGGTCCTCGAGGCGGGTGTCGAGGGCGGCCACCGCCCCGGCCAGGTCGGCCAGGTGGCCCTCCAGGCCGGCGACCAGGGCCGGGGCGGCCAGCAGGGCCCGCACCCCGGGGGTCCCCCGGAGGAGGCGGTCGGCCTCGGCCAGCCGGGTGGCGGCGGTCTCCAGCGCCTTGCGGACGTCGCTGCCGGCTCGGGCCTCGGCCACGAGGGCGGGGGTGTCCCCCACCAGCGCCAGGAGCGTGTCCGTGGCCGGGGGGCTCCGGTGGCTGCGGCGCCGGGCCACGGCGATGATGCCGCACATGGGGCGGGCCTCCAGGGGTCGGGGGACGGGGGCCGATGCTACCGGGCCCCCCTGCTCGCCTCGTCGCCCGCCCCGGGGTCCCCACCCCTCCCGTCCCCTTCCGAGGGCCCGATCCAACCGGGCACGGAAGAGCCGGGATGTCGGGCCTTTTCGTGCCCGGTTCGTCGCGCCGCTCCAACCGAGCAGGGAAGAGCCCGGGTATCGGGCCCTTTCGTGCTCGGTTGTGGGGGCCACGCCCGGGGTGGCGGTGGCCCGGCCGGCGCCCGGGGTGGGAGTCAGGGGGTGGGGGGCGAGGCGGCGGCGCGGGCGGCGGATGCCAGCTCGTCGGCCACGGCCTGGGCCTCCGCCGCGGTGGGGGCCTCGACCATGACCCGGACGACGGGCTCGGTGCCGCTGGGGCGGACCAGCACCCGGCCCCGCCCGGCCAGGGCGATCTCGGCCCGGCTGACGTCGAGAGCCAGGCGGTCGAGCAGGTCGGGGTCGCGGCGGGGGAGGCGCACGTTGACCATCACCTGGGGCAGGCGGTCCATCACCGCGGCCAGCTCGGCCAGGCTGCGGCCGGTGCGGGCCATGGTGTCGAGCACGAACAGCCCGGCCAGCAGGCCGTCGCCGGTGGTGGCCCAGTCCCGCAGGACGATGTGGCCCGACTGCTCGCCGCCGAGGGCCAGGCCGCCCTCGGCCAGGGCGGCCAGGACGTGGCGGTCGCCCACCGGCGTGTCCAGGACCCGGATGCCGGCCCGGGCCATGGCCTGGCGAAAGCCCAGGTTGGTCATCACGGTGACGGCCACCGTGTCGTCCCGGAGGAGGCCCCGGCCCTGCAGGTCGAGGGCCAGCAGGGCGATGAGCTGGTCGCCGTCGACCAGGGCACCGCTGGCGTCGACGGCCAGCACCCGGTCGGCGTCGCCGTCGAAGGCCAGGCCCACGTCGGCCCCCCGGGCCACCACCGCCTTCTGCAACGCCTCCGGGTGGGTCGAGCCGCACCCGTCGTTGATGTTGGTGCCGTCGGGGTCGGCGTGCAGGACGGTGACGCCGGCCCCCAGCTCGGCCAGCACCCGGGGGGCGACGACCGACGCCGCGCCGTGGGCGCAGTCGAGCACCACCTTCAGGCCCGGCAGCCGTCGCCCCTCCAGCACCGCGCCCTCCAGGTGGTGGGCGTAGCGCTCCCAGGCGTCGGGGGCGGCGCGCAAGCTGCCCACCAGTGGGCCTCCGGGGCGGGCCGGGGAGCCGGGGATGCCCTCGGCCTCCAGGGCCTCCAGCTCGGCCTCCAGCCGGTCCTCGGTGGCGTCGTCGAGCTTGAGGCCGCCGACGGCGAAGAGCTTGATGCCGTTGTCCCCGAAGGGGTTGTGCGAGGCCGAGATCACGGCCCCGGGCAACTGGTCGGCGGCGGCCAGGTAGGCCACGCCGGGGGTTGGCAGCACGCCCAGGTCGACCGACGAGGCCCCCTCGGAGGCCAGGCCGGCGGTGAAGGCGGCGGCCAGGAGGGGGCCGGAGAGCCGGGTGTCGCGGCCCACCAGCCAGGGGCCGCCGCCGAGGGTGCGCGCCGCGGCCCGGCCCAGGGAGAGGGCCAGCTCGGGGGTGAGCTCGGTGTTGGCCGCGCCCCGGACCCCGTCGGTACCGAACCGCAGCGTCACCGGTCGCCCCGTGCACGCGACGCCCCCGAGGGCATCTCACGATCGAAACCCCACGACCGGAGCCGCGTCATCACGCCCACAGCAGACGGCAAGGGCCCGAGCGGCCCGCCGGCGACGGAGGAGCCGGCCAGAGCGGGCCAGCACGGCATGGGCATGTCCGAGCCGCCAGGCGAGGACACGATGCGGGCAGCACCCCGGTCCAAGAGCGGCTAGCGCTTGCTGTACTGCGGAGCCTTGCGGGCCTTCTTGAGGCCGTACTTCTTGGACTCCTTCTCGCGGGCGTCGCGGGACAGGAAGCCCAGCTTCTTCAGCACCGGGCGGGTCTCCTCGTCCAGCGCCACCAGGGCCCGGGCGATGCCCAGGCGCATGGCCCCGGCCTGGCCGGAGGGGCCGCCGCCACCCATGGTGGCGTCGATGTCGTAGCGCTCGGTGGCCTCGACCGCCTTGAGCGGCTCGGACAGGATCATCCGGTGGGTGTCGTTGGGGAAGTAGTCCTCGACGGTGCGCCCGTTGACCGTGATCTTGCCCTCGCCCTCGCGCAGGCGGACGCGGGCGATGGCGCTCTTGCGGCGACCGGTGGTCTGGATGAGGGGCTTGGGCACGACAGGTTCTCCTACGCGGACCGGCGGGCGCCGGCGATCTCGAGCGGCTCGGGCTGCTGGGCCGCGTGGGGGTGGGTGGGGCCGGCGTACACCTTCAGCTTGGTGAGCTGCTGGGCGCCGAGGCGGTTCTTGGGGAGCATGCCCCGGATGGTGCGGCGCACGGCGTCGGCCGGCTTGCGGGCCAGGGCCTGGGCGTAGGTGAGCTCGGTGAGCCCGCCCGGGTAGCCGGAGTGGTTGTAGACCTTCTTCTTCTCGGCCTTGCCGGCGGTGAGGACCACCTTCTCGGCGTTGATGATGATCACGTGGTCACCGGTGTCCATGTGGGGCGTGAACATCGGCTTGTGCTTGCCCCGCAGGATGCGAGCGACCTCGGTGGCCAGGCGGCCGAGGACCAGGCCGTCGGCGTCGACGACGTACCAGCGGCGCTGGATCTCACTGGCTTTCGGCGAGTAGGTGGGCACAGCTGTCCTCTCGGTCCCGGCCGAACCGGGGTCTCTCGTCCACGCGACCGGGGCGGCGACCGGCGACGACGCGCCGAGCCGGCCCAGGGCCGAAGGGAAACCCTACGACCTGGGCCCGCGCCGCATCAACCTCGGCGGCCGACCGGGCCGGGTCATGCCCCGTCGGGCACCGAGGACCAGCCGTCGTAGCGGACGGTCCACAGGGTGAGGCCGTGCGGGGGGGCCAGGTCGCCGGCCCGGGACCGGTCCCGGGCCCGCAGGGCGGACCGGACCTCCCCGGCCGACATCCGGCCCAGGCCCACGGCCACCAGGGTGCCGACGATGCTGCGCACCATCTGGTGGCAGAAGGCCGAGGCCTCGATCTCGAAACGGAGGTGGCCCCCGCCGTCGTCGTGCCAGGCCGCCTCGGTGACCCGGCGCACCAGGCTCACCTCGGCGCCGTCGCGGGCCTTGGGCCGGCGGCAGAACGACGAGAAGTCGTGCTCGCCGATGAGCGGGTCGCACCCCAGGCGCAGGGCGGGCAGGGAGAGGGGTCGGTCGACGTGCCAGGCCAGGCGGGCGGTGAAGGGGTCCGGCTCGGGGTGGTTCCAGACCCGGTACCGGTAGCGGCGGGCCCGGGCCGAGAACCGGGCGTCGACATCCCCCTCGACCACCGTGGGGTCGCGCACCGCCACCTCCGGCCCGCACATGCGGTTGACGGCCCGGGCCAGGGCGGCCAGGTCCGCCGGCTCGGCCACCCGATCGGCCGGCGCGTCGAAGGTGACCACCTGGCCCAGGGCGTGCACGCCCCGGTCGGTGCGCCCGGCGCAGGTCAGCTCGACGGGGCGACCGAGCTGGCGGCCCAGCGCCTCGGCCAACGTCCCGCCCACGGTGGGCACCCCGGCGTTGGGGGCGAAGCCGTGGAAGGCGGAGCCGTCGTAGGCCACGATGAGCCGCACCCGCCGGGTCGGGCCCGGTGGGACCTCGGCCTCGGGCGGGTCGAACAGGGTCACGCCGCCGACGCTACCGAGCGCCCCGGCCCCACACCCTCCCCGACCGCCCTACCCCGCCGCCCTCCCCGGCGCCTCCCGCCGGGCCTGTCACACCGGGGCCGCCCGCCTCGTCAGCCCGGTGACCGCCCCTCCCCGTCGGTGCGCCCGGCCTCGCCGGACCACGGGCGGCGCGCCCCGTCCGGCGCCGGGGCCGCCCGAGGAGGAACCGATGACCGACACCGCCCGCTCCCAGGCCTCCGGGCCCGCGCCCGACGTGATCGTGGTGGGCGGCGGCCTGGCCGGCCTGGCCGCGGCGACCACCGCGGCCCGGGCCGGGGCCCGCACCACCCTGCTCGACGCCCACCCCCTGGGCGGCCGGGCCCGGGTCGACCGGGTGGGTGGCTACCTGTTCAACCGCGGGCCCCGGGCCGTCTACGTCGGGGGCCGGACCGAGCAGGTGCTCCAGGATCTGGGGGTCGACCCCCGGCGCGGCGCTCCCCCACGGCTGCGGGGTGGGGCCGCCCTGCGGGACGGCCGCCTCCACCTCCTGCCCCGGGGCCCCGGCACGTTGCTGCGCACCACGCTGCTGGGCCCGGGCGAGAAGGCGCGCTTCGCCCGGCGGCTGGCGACGGTCGGCCGCCTGGACCCGGCGGCCTTCGCCGGCACCTCGACCGACGATGCGCTGGCCGGCCTGGGCCTGGGCCCGGTGGGCCGCCAGGTGGTGACCGGCCTGGTGCGGGTGGCCACCTACACCGCCGCCACCGATGTGCTCGACGGGGCGGCGGCCGTGGCCCAGCTCCAGGCCGCGGCCACCACCGGCGTCCGCTACCTGGACGGCGGCTGGCAGCCGCTGGTGGACGGGCTGGCCGCCGCGGCCCGGGCCGCCGGGGTCGACGTCCGTCCCGGGGTGCCGGCCCGGGCGGTGGAGCCCGACGGGGACGGCGCCGTGGTGGTGACCGGCGACGGGACCCGCCTGGGGGCCGGCTCGGTGGTGGTGGCCGCCGGCGGGCCCGAGGCGGCGGCCGCCCTGCTCCGGCGGCGGCCCGACGGCTGGTCCACCCTGGGTCCGCCGGTGGCTGCGGCCTGCCTGGAGCTGGGGCTGCGGCGACCGCCGGCCACCCCGTTCGTGATGGGCGTGGACGAGCCCCTGTACCTCTCGACCCACGCCCCGCCCGCCGACCTGGCCCCCGAGGGTGGGGCGGTGGTGCACGTGATGCGGTACCTGCACCACGACGAGGAACCGGCTCCCGAGGCCACCCGGGCCCGGCTCCGGGCCCTGGCCACCCTGGCCGGGGTGGCCGATGCCGACGTGGTCGAGGAGCGGTTCCTGGCTCGCATGCTGGTGTCCGGGGGCCTGCCCGCGGCGACCGGCGGGGGCCTGGCCGGACGGCCGGCGGTGGACGGGGCCGGGCCCCCCGGGGTGCTGCTGGCCGGTGACTGGGTGGGCCCCGAGGGCCTCCTGGCCGACGCCGCCCTGGCCAGCGCGGTCGAGGCCGGGAGGCGGGCCGCGGCCCGGTCCGGCACACTGGCCCCCGCATGAGCGCCCCCACCTCCGCGCCCGGGCCCGGCGACGACCACGGGGTCTTCGAGGCCCACCGGGCCCGGCTGGTCGGCCTGGCCTACCGGATCACCGGGAGCCGGGCCGAGGCCGACGACGTGGTGCAGGACGCCTGGCTCCGCTGGCAGGGCACCGACCGGTCCCGGGTCGAGAACCCGCCGGCCTGGCTGACCACGGTGACCAGCCGCCTGGCCCTCGACCACCTGCGCTCGGCCCGGGTCCGGCGCGAGGCCTACGTGGGGCCGTGGCTGCCCGAGGCCGCCACCGCCGAGCCGGGGCCGGACGAGCGGGCCGAGGTGGCCGAGTCGGTCACCGTGGGCTTCCTGGCCGTGCTGGAGCGCCTGGGCCCGGTGGAGCGGGTGGTGTTCCTGCTGGCCGACGTGTTCGGGGTGCCGTTCGACGAGATCTCCACCGTGGTCGACCGCTCCCCCGAGGCCTGCCGCCAGGTGGCCTCCCGGGCCCGGCGCCGGGTGCGGGAGGGACGGCCCCGCTATGCCCCCACCGATGCCGAGGCCTGGCGGGTGACCGAGGCCTTCCTGGGCGCCGCGGCCGAGGGCGACATGGCGCGGTTGGTGGCGCTGCTGGCCCCCGACGCGGTGCTGACCAGCGACGGCGGGCCCCACCACCGCGCCGCCCGGCTGCCGGTGGAGGGGGCCGAGCGGGTGGCCCGCTTCGTCCTGAACATCACCCAGCGCATCGTGGGGCCGGACGTGGGTGTGGAGGTCCGGGCCATCAACGGCCAGCCGGGGGTGGTGGTCCGGGCGCCCGACGGCACCGTGCTCAGCACCCTGGCCGTCTCGGTGGTCGACGGCCGGGTCGACCGGGTGTGGGCCCTGGTCAACCCGGACAAGACTGCGTCCCTGGCCGCCCCGCCCATCCGCTGACCCCAGCCCCGGCCCCGGAGCGTTCTCGACACCTTTTCGCACCCCTGCGGTACGGAAGGGTGCCCGGTTGCGGGAGTGCCGGTGGCGAGAAGGGGGCGGGCGGGGGCCTTACCGGCGCGGGGCGCCGGCGGCCGACCGGCCCGTGAACTCGTCCATGGTGTGGTTGACGCCCAGGAGGCCGGCGGCGCCGTCGAAGGCCCGCACCGGCAGGGCCCGCAACAGCGGGAGGGCGCCCACGATGGGCGGCAGGTGGAGGCGGGCCTTGCCCTTCTCCACCGCGTCCCAGGTCTTCTGGACCACGTGGTCGGGCTGGAGGATGGGCAGCAGGGCCGAGAAGCGGGTCTTGACGCCGGTGAACATGCCGGTGTCGATGTAGTAGGGGCAGACGACGGTGGTGGCCACCTTGCTGCCCTGGGAGGCCAGCTCGGCCCGGAGCGACTCGTCGAAGCCCACGGCGGCCCACTTGCTGGCCGAGTAGTCGGTGAGCTTGGCCACGCCGATGAGGCCGGAGGCCGAGGCGATGGTGACCACCCGCCCCCGGTCCCGCTCGACCATGCCCGGCAGGAAGGCCTGGGTGACCCAGAAGAGGGCCAGGGCGTTGACCTCGAAGGTGCGTCGCACGTCGGCCTCGGTCAGCTCCACCAGGGGCTTCCCGCTGACCACCCCGGCGTTGTTGACCAGCACGTCGATCGGCCCGACCCGCTCGCCGGCCTCGGCCGCGGCGGCCCGCACCGCCACCCGGTCGGTGACGTCGACGACCTGGCCGGAGGTCGCCCTGGCCGGGCCGGTGCGCACGGCGTCGACCGAGGCCACGGCCGTGTCGAGGGCCTCGGTGTCGCGGTCCCAGAGGACCACGGTGGCTCCCCGGCGGGCCGCCTCCCGGGCCAGGCCCAGTCCGATGCCGGAGGCGGCGCCGGTGATGGCCACGGTGGCGCCGTGCAGGGCGGTGCCCCGCGGGCGCTCAGCCACGGTGGGGCCCGGTCAGACCAGCTCGATGCGGGCCATGGGGGCGTTGTCGCCCTGGCGGGGCCCGATCTTCAGGATCCGGGTGTAGCCACCGTTGCGCTCCGCGTAGCGAGGACCGATGTCCTCGAACAGCTTGGCCGCCGCCTCCTTGTCACCGGCCAGGGCCGAGACGACCTGGCGGTGGTTGTGGAGGCCGCCCTTGCGGGCCTTGGTGATGAGCTTCTCGGCGATGGGGCGCACCGCCTTGGCCTTGGCCTCGGTGGTGGTGATGGCCTCGGCCGCCACCAGGGAGGCGACGAGGTTGGCCATCATGGCCTTCTGGTGCGAGGCGCTGCCGCCGAAGCGGCGTCCCCTCTTGGGCGTGGCGGGCACGTCAGTCCCTTCCTCGGAGTGAGAGGCCGCGCTCGTCCAGCTTCACCAGGACCTCGTCCAGGGACTTCTGGCCGAAGTTGGTGATGGCGAGCAGGTCGTCCTCGGTCTTCTGGAGCAGCTCCCCGATGCTGTTGACCTGGGCCCGCTTGAGGCAGTTGCGGGGCCGCTCGGACAGTTCGAGGTCTTCGATGGGGAGCTCGAGGTCGGGCGACCCGGCACTGGCGGTGGCGACATCGCCGAGCTCGAGCCCCTGGGGCTCGTCGCTCATGTCGGCGACCAGGGCGACCAGCGAGCGGAGGGTGTCGCCGGCCGAGGCCAGTGCCTCCTGCGGGGTGATCGAACCGTCGGTCTCGATGTCGAGGATCAGCCGGTCGAAGTCGGTCGACTGCTCGACGCGGGTGGGCTCGATCTCGAAGGTCGAACGCCGTACCGGCGAG
>DASQKY010000024.1 GCA_035630295.1 Acidimicrobiales bacterium
GCCCTGGTCACCTCGTTCTTCCTCATCGGCGGCGTCCTCGGGCTCGTCGCCATCATCCTCGGGATCGTGGGCCTCGTCCGCGTCCGGCGGGGCCAGGCGACCAACTCCGGCATGGCCATCGCCGGGATCGTCACCGGAGCGCTCGCCATCCTGATCGCAGTCGTCGTCGGCGTCTTCCTGGCCGACAACGCCGACGAGATCGAGGACCTCGGCGACTGCCTCGAGGACGCGAACACCGAGCAGGAGCGGGACGACTGCGCCAACCGGTTCGAGGACGAGGTCGACCCGAACTAGCGGCGCTCAGTCGTCCAGTCTGAGCGCGGAGATGAAGGCCTCCTGGGGCACCTCCACGCGCCCGATCGACTTCATCCGGCGCTTGCCCTCCTTCTGGCGCTCGAGGAGCTTGCGCTTGCGGGTGATGTCGCCGCCGTAGCACTTGGCCAGCACGTCCTTGCGCTTGGCCTTGACCGTCTGGCGGGCGATGAACTTGCCCCCCACCGCGGCCTGGATGGGCACGTCGAAGAGCTGCCGGGGGATCAGCTCCTTCAGCTTCTCGCACATGCGCCGGCCGTAGTCCTGGGCCTTGTCCCGGTGGACGATCATGCTGAAGGCGTCGACCGGCTGGGCGTTGAGCAGCACGTCCACCTTGACCAGGGCCGAGGTGCCGTAGCCGTCGGGCTCGTAGTCGAGGCTGGCGTAGCCCTGGGTGCGGCTCTTCATCTGGTCGAAGAAGTCGGTGACCACCTCGGCCAGGGGCAGGCGGTAGCGCAGCTCGACCCGCTCGGGGGACAGGTACTCCAGCTTGAGCATGTCGCCCCGCCGGTTCTGGCACAGCTCCATGAGGGTGCCCGTGTAGTCGGCGGGGGTGAGGATGCTGACCGACAGCCACGGCTCGTCGATGTGGTCCACCGAGGTGACCGGCGGCATCTCGGAGGGGTTGTCGATCTCCACCACCTCGCCCTTGGTGGTGTGCACCAGGTAGGCCACGGACGGGGCGGTGGCGATGAGGCTCAGGTCGAACTCCCGCTCCAGGCGCTCCCGCACGATCTCCATGTGCAGCAGGCCCAGGAACCCGCACCGGAAGCCGAAGCCCAGGGCGCCGGAGCTCTCGGGCTCGTAGGTGAAGCTGGAGTCGTTGAGCCGCAGCCGCTCCAGCGCCTCCCGCAGGTCGGGGAACTCGTCGGCGTCGATGGGGTACAGCCCGCAGAACACCATGGGCTTGGGGTCGCGGTAGCCCTCCAGGGCCTCCTCGGCCGGGCTCACGGCGTCGGTGACGGTCTCGCCGGAGCGGGCCGCCCCCACGTCCTTGATGCCGGCGATGAGGTACCCGGTCTCTCCCGGGCCCAGCGCGTCGACCGGGATGGGGTCCGGGGAGCGGACGCCGATCTCCTCGGCCCCGTGGGTGGCCCGGGCCTGCATGAACCGGAGCTTGGCCCCGGAGCGCAGGGTCCCGTCCATGACCCGCACCGAGCTGACCACGCCCCGGTACTGGTCGAAGTGGCTGTCGAAGATGAGGGCCCGGAGGGGAGCCTCGGCGTCGCCCACCGGGGCGGGGATGCGCTCGATCACGGCGTCTAGCAGCGCCTCGACACCCTCGCCGGTCTTGGCGCTGATGCGCAGCACCTCCTCCGCCGGGATGCCCAGCACGGTCTCGATCTCCTGGGCGCACCGGTCGGGCTCGGCGGCCGGCAGGTCGATCTTGTTCATGCAGGCCACGATCTCGAGGTCGTTCTCCAGGGCCAGGTAGCAGTTGGCCAGGGTCTGGGCCTCGATGCCCTGGGCCGCGTCGACCAGGAGGACCACGCCCTCGCAGGCGGCCAGCGACCGGCTCACCTCGTAGCCGAAGTCGACGTGGCCGGGGGTGTCGATCAGGTTGATGATGTGGTCGCGCCACGGCAGGCGCACCGACTGGAGCTTGATGGTGATGCCCCGCTCCCGCTCGATGTCCATCGAGTCGAGGTACTGGGCCCGCATGTTCCGGGCGTCGACGGCGCCGCTCAGCTCCAGCACCCGGTCCGACAACGTGGTCTTGCCGTGGTCGATGTGGGCGATGACGGAGATGCAGCGGATGCGGTCGAGGTCCATGGCGGTCCGTCGAGCCTACCGATCACCCCTCCGGGGCCCGGCCTCCGTCCGCGGGCCGCACCGCATGTGACGGGGCGGGACCCCGGCCGGTAGAGTCTCCGGGCCCCAATGAGACGACCTCCGACGACGAGGACCCCGTGGCCAACATCAAGAGCCAGATCAAGCGCAACCGCCAGAACGAGAAGCGCCGCGTCCGCAACAAGACGGTGCGCTCCGAGCTGCGCACCCGCACCAAGGCCGCGGCCACCACCGCCCAGGCCGGCGGCGACGAGGCGGCCGAGGCCCTGCGCCTGGCCCTCAAGCGCATCGACAAGGCCGCGGCCAAGGGCGTGATCCACAAGAACCAGGCCGCCCGCCGCAAGTCGCGCCTGGTCAAGCGGCTCGCCTCCTCCGAGGCCTGACCCACCCCCGGCCCCGGCCGGGACAGCACGTCGAGAGCACGAGCGCCGGCCCGCCCGGCGCTCGTGCCGCGCTCGGCCTCAGCGGCGGGTGCGGGGGCGGCGGGCCAGGCGGGCCACGAGGACCTCGAGCACGAGCTCGTCGGGCCAGCCCTGCGTGCCGCGCAGGGCCAGGTCGGCGTCGGCCAGCAGGCCCACGGCCCGGCGGATGCCGTCGGGGCCCAGGGCCCGGCTCTGGCTCAGGGCCTTCTTGGCCGGGAACGTGGAGCCCTTCAGGCCCAGCACCTCGGCCGCCTCCTTCTCGCTGCGGGCCCCGGCCCCGTCCAGGCGGAGCATCTTGGCGTAGTGGCCGTGGAGGGTGGCCATGACCTGGAGGGCGTGGCGCTCGCCGCCGTGGAGCATGCGCCGCAGCTTGGCCAGGGCCACCGACGTGTCACCGGAGTCGATGGCGTCGGTGAGCTCCCAGGGCGGCACCCCCCCGGCCTCGCCCAGCCACGGCCGCACGTCGTCGGCCCGCAGGTGGGCGCCGTCGCCGTGGATGCCCACCAGCCGCTCGGCCAGCTCCACCACCGCCCCCGCGCTCTCGCCCAGCCGCTCGGCCACCAGGCCGGCCGCCCCCCGGTCGAGGCGCAGGCCGTGGTGCGACATCTGCTCGACCACCCACGCCTCCCGGTTGCGGGCCGGCGGGTCGGGGTCGACGACGTCACCCCCGGCGTCCTTGACCGCCTTGCTGAGCGACGGCGGCAGCTTGGCCGGGCGGGCCCCGGGCTCCGGGCTGCGCTCCCACACCAGGACCAGGTCGGTGGTGTCGACCGGGTGGGCCAGGTGGTCGAGGAGGGGGCGCAGGGCCTCGGCGTTGGTGAAGCGCTGGAGGTGGCGGGCCACCACGATGCGCTTGTCGGTCAGGAAGGGCAGGGTGGTGGCGGCGTCGACCACGGCGGCCAGCGGGTACTCGGGGCCGGCCTGCTCGTCGACCAGCAGGCCCCGGTCACCGTCCCTCACCAGCGTCTCGACCAGGCCGACCAGGGCCTCCTCCCGCAGGACGTCGTCGGACCCCTTGAGCAGGGTGACCGAGCCCATCAGCCCGGGGCCCCCGGCCGGGCCGCGGCGATGGCGTCGACGACGTGGGCGGCGCGCCGGGCCGCGGCCGGCTCCCGGGTCCGGACGGTGCGGGCCCCGGCCATGCGGGCCGCGGCCACCGTCGCGGCCACGCCCTCGCGCCCCTGGTCGCCCGTGTCCACGTCGACCGGGCCGGGGTGGTCGGGCCCCACCACGGCCAGGGGCGGGACCGGCCCGGGGGCGGGGGACGAGCCGGCGTCGGGGACCACGATCGGACCCTACCGCCCGCTCCCCGGCGGGCAGGGCGGGTCGGCGGGGAGGCGGACGCAGGCCGCCGCCTCCCCGGTGCGGACCACCTCGACGGTCCCCAGGCGGAGCGGGGGCGTGGCCGCCGGCGGAGCCCGACCCAGGTCCCAGGACCGGCCCACCCGGGCCCGATGACGGGCCGCCCGCTCCTCGCCGGCGGCGCCCGGGCCCGGGCCCACCACCAGGAGGTCGACCTGCACCACGCCGGCCCGGCGCAGGCCGGCCAGCGTGGCCGCCGGCCCGGCGCCGGGCTCCACCACCACGACGGTGGCCCCACCCGAGCGCCACACGGTCAGGCCCGGAGCGCGGTGCACGGCCGGTGGCCGCCGCAGGGCCACGGCCGGTGCCACCAGCGACCCGGCCAGCGCCACCAGGGCCAGGCCCCGGAGGACCCGGCCGACCCGGAGCGGAGGCCAGGGGCCCCGGCCCCGCCGCAGGGCCACCAGGACCCCGAGGGCCACCACGGCCACGGCCAGGTGGGGGGCCCGCACCTCGCCGAGGTGCACGGAGGCGGCCCCCCGGGCCACGGCCGACAGGGCGGCCAGGGCCAGGTCGGTGGGACGGTGCAGGGCGCCGTCCCACGGGGGGCCCAGCGCGCCGGCGGCCAGGCCCGCGGGCAGGCCCCAGGTCATGACCAGGGCGGCGGCCGGGGCGGCCAGCAGGTTGGCGGGCAGCGAGGCCACGGGCACGCCGCCGAAGGCCCCCAGCACCAGGGGCGCCACCCCCAGCTGGGCTGCAGCGCTGACCGAGGCGGCCGCCGCCAACGGTCGGGGGCCGGGGAGCACGGCGGCCAGGGGCGGGCCCAGGACGAGGATGCCGAGGGTGGCGGCCACCGAGAGCTGGAAGCCCAGGGACCGGGCCAGCAGCGGGTCGACCAGCACCAGGCCGGCCACGGCCAGGGCCAGGAGCTGGAGGCCCGGCGTGGGTCGGCCCCGGGCCGCGGCCACCGCCGCCCCGCCGGCCATGGCCACGGCCCGCAGCACCGACGGCTCGCACCGGGTGGCCACCGCCACCAGGCCCAGCAGGGCCACCACCGCGGCCAGCCGCCCCGCCGGGCCCAGGAGCTGCAGGCCGGGCGAGGCCAGGGCCAGCACGAAGGCCACGTTCTGGCCCGACACGGCCAGCAGGTGGGCCAGGCCGGAGCCGCGGAAGTCGTCGACCGCCTCCGGGGACTGGTCCCGGTCGTCCCCCAGCACCAGGCCCCGGTAGAGGGCGCGCCGCTCCTCCCCCAGCGGCGCGGCGCCGGCCACCAGCAGGCGGCGCACGTGGTTGGCGGCCCGCCACGGGGGGGCGGCCTGGGGCCCGGCCCGGGCCGAGCGGGCCCGCACCTCGGCCGCCACGTGGCGCACCCGCAGCCAGGCCGCGTCGTCGGGCAGGGCCCGGAGCCGCCCGGCCACCACCACCCGCTCGCCCGCCAGGCGGGCCGCCACCACCTCCCCGGCCGCGCCGTCGGCCACCAGCAGGACGTGGCGGCCCTCCAGCCGGGCCACGGCCTCGACCGTCCCCCAGCGCGACTCGGGGTCGGTGACCAACGTGGCCGTGCCGGCCACCGGGCCCGGGGGCGGGGGGGCCGTCCCGTCGAGGGCCCGGGCCCCGAGCGCCGAGGCGGCCAGGGCCACCGGCACGGCCAGCAGCACCGGCCGGCGGGCGGCCACCACCACCAGCAGGAAGCCGGCCGGGACCAGCAGCGACAGCGGGCGGCCGGCCAGGGCGCCGGCCCAGGCGGCCACCGCCACGACCACGGCCCCGACCGGGTCCAGGGCCCGGGTGGGCCGGGGCGGTGGTGGGACGGCGGGGAGCGGCGCGGTCACACCGTCACCAAGGGGCGGAGCTGCTCGAGCTTGGCCTCGCCGATGCCCCGGACGTCGATCAGCTCGTCCACCGACCGGAAGCCGCCGTTCTCCTCCCGGTGGGAGATGATGGCCGCGGCCGTGGCCGGGCCCACCCCGGGCAGCTCGTCGAGGGCGGCCTCATCCGCGGTGTTGAGGTCGACCGGGCCGGCCGCCGTGGCCTCGCCGCCCGCCCCCGCCGGCCCCGGGGCCGTGGCCGGTCCGGCGCCGCCCTCCGGCCCGACCGCCGGGGGAACCTCCTCCCCCGCCCGGGGCACGTAGACCCGAGCCCCGTCGGCCAGCGGGGCGGCCAGGTTCAGCCGGGAGGCATCGGCGTCGGGTCCCAGCCCGCCGGCCGCCCGCACCAGGTCGTCGACCCGGGCCGCCGGGTCCAGCCGGTACACCCCGGGGCGGGCCACGGCCCCGGCGGCGTGGGCCACGACCTCGGTGGGCGCCGTCGAAGCCGCCGGGCCCGCAGCCGGCGGCCCTCCCGGCCCGCCGGGTGGCGCCGGGGCCGGCGCGGTGGAGGCCGGGGGGATGGCCTCCTCGACCGGCGAGGGCGCCGGCCGCAGGAGCCAGAGCCCGAGCCCGACGGCGACGGCCCCGACGGCCAACCCGGCCAGGACCCGCCGGCCGTCGCCCCACCGGCGGCGGGCCTCGTCGAGGCGCTCCCGCCAGTCGAGCGGGGGCGGGGGGCGGGGCGGGCCCGGCGGCGGGAGGGCACCGGGCCGCGGGGGGTCGCCGGCCGGCGAGGGATCGAGGGGGTCGGGCAACGGGCGCCTCCCGGCTCGGGCCGCCGGGCGCGCCGGCGGACGAGGTGCGATGGGGGAAGCGCAACGCCCGGGTCGCCACGGCCCGGGCCGGGGCCGTCCCTACCCCGGGTCGGGGTGGGCCGAACCGGCCCCGGGGGCCAGGTCGGGGCGGCGGACCCGCCACTCGGCCTCGACCTCCAGCCCCAGGCGGCGGTAGGCGGCCCAGTGGGGCCAGCCGCGGAGCCGCTGGCGCAGGTAGTCGGCCAGGTAGGCGACCAGGAAGGCGGCCACCCCCCGCTCGGCGTACTGGCGGACGTGCTGGCGCTCGTGGGCCAGGAGGTGGGCGTCGTCGGCCGAGCGGCGTCGCACCGAGACCAGCCGCCCGACGGTGATGGCCGCCGCCCCCCGGGGCACCGGCCCCCCGACCCAGAGCCAGTAGCCGTCGCCGCGCTGCAGGCTCATCGTCGCCACCCGCTCAGAACAGCCGGCTGGTGAGGGCCTTGCGGTACCGGGCGGTGCGCGGGTCCTCGGGGCCCAGCAGCTCCAGCAGGTCGAGCATCTCCTGGCGGGCCTCCTGGTCCCCGGGGGCCCGGTCGAGCAGGTCGTCGAGGCGGGTGTCGACGTCGTCGCCGGCGGGGGCGGCACCGGTCCGGGCCCGGGCCGCGATGCGGCGGGTCTCGGCCGACTCGGGGACGCGGGCCAGCAGGTCGAGGGCCTCCTCGGGCTCGCCCTCGGTGACCAGCGCGTCGGCCAGGGCGGCGATGACCTGCTCGTCGCCGGGGGCCAGCTCCAGGGCCTGGCGCAGGGAGGCCACGTCACCGGCGGCCACCAGGGCCGCCAGCCGGCCCTCCTCGGCGGTGGGCAGGAGGGCCTGCACGAAGGCCTCGACCGCGTCGCGGCCCTGGGCCCCGACGAAGCCGTCGACCACCTTCCCCTTCTTCAGGGCGTAGACGGCGGGGATGCCCTGGACCTGGAAGGCCTGGGACACCTGGGGGTTGTCGTCCACGTTGACCTTGGCCAGCACCACCTGGCCCTCGGTGGCGGCCACCGCCTCCTCCAGGAGGGGGCCGAGCTGCGTGCAGGGGCCGCACCACGGCGCCCACAGGTCGACCACCACCGGCGTGGCCTGCGAGCGCTCGACGACGTCCTGGTCGAAGGTGGCATCGGTGACGTCGACCATGGGGCGCCTCCTCGAGCGGTCGGTGCGGGCGCTCAACCTACCGGCGACCCCGGGCCGGCCGGCGCGTCGGTCAGGCCGAGGGGGTGCCGGCGGCCAGGGCGGCCAGGCGGGGGCGGGAGCGGTCGATCTCGTCCCGCAGCAGCTTCTCCAGGACGGGACCGAAGAGGCCCCCCCCGTAGTGCAGGTGCATCACCAGCCGGGCCTCGTCCCCCCGCTCCGCCACCTCGGCCCGCAGGACCCAGGGCGAGTGCTGGCGGCCGTCGTGCTCACGGCGCTCGAAGGTGGCCCGGTGGGGCACATCGTGCTCGGTGCGCACCATGCGGAGGCGCTTGGCCCGGGCCAGGGGCCCGAGGCGGGCCCGCAGGTCGATGGACCAGGCCGGCCCCTCGTCGTCGGGGTGGGGCGCAGCCGGCTCGGCCCGGCTGACCAGGCCCAACCACTCGGGGTAGAGGGCCAGATCCTCGACCCAGGCGAACAGGGCCCCGGGCCCGGCCGCGGCGTCCATCTCGACGGTGACGTCCACCGGGCCAGCATGCCCGACCTCCCGGCCCCGGCCCCACCCGACCGGTCAGGGGCGCAGGGCGGCCAGGAGCCGGGCCCGGGCCGCGGCCCAGGCCGGGTCGGTGAGCAGCTCGGGGCCCCGGGGGCGGGGGAAGGCCACGGGCTCGACCGCCACCACCCGGCCGGGCCGGGCCGACAGCACCACCACCTCGTCGGCCAGGGTCAGGGCCTCGTCCACGTCGTGGGTGACCAGCAGGGCGCTGCGCCGATCTGCCTCCCACACCTCCTCCAGCCAGCCGTAGAGGTCCCGGCGGGTGAGGGCGTCGAGGGCCCCGAACGGCTCGTCCAGCAGCAGCGGGGCCCGGCCGGTGAGGAAGGTGCGGGCGATGGCCACCCGCTGGCGCATCCCCCCGGACAGCTGGGCCGGCCAGGCCCGCTCGAACCCGGCCAGCCCGAACCGGCCCAGCAGGGCGGTGGCCCGGGCCCGGGCCTCGGCCCGGTCCACCCCGGCCAGCTCGGCCCCCAGGGCGGCGTTGCCCACCACCCGCCGCCAGGGCAGGAGGGCGTCGCGCTGGGGCTGGTAGGCGCAGCGCCCGGGGCGGCCGGCCACGTCGTGGCCGTCGACGGCCACCGTGCCGGCGAGGGGCGCGACCAGGCCGGCCACCACCCGCAGCAGGGTGCTCTTGCCGCACCCCGACGGGCCGAGAACGGCCACGAACCGGCCGGGGCCGACGTCGAGGTCGAGGTCGGCCAGCACCTCGGCGGCCCCGAAGGCGTGGGCCAGGCCCCGCACCCTGACCGCCCCGGCCCCGGCCGGGGGCGCGCCGCCGGCCACCCGCTCAGGCCCCGGGGAGGAAGCGGTCGGTGTAGGCCGCATCGACGTCGATGGCCTCGTCGATGAGCCCGGCCTCGACCAGGAAGGTCACGAAGAGGGTCCAGCGCTCGGCCTCCATGCGGCCCCAGGCCGCCGGGTCGGCGGCGTAGCGGGTGGCCAGGTAGGCGCTGCTCCGCTCGACCAGGTCCCGGTCCAGCTCGGGCACGGCCTCCAGCAGGGCGTCCGCTGCGGCCTGAGGCTGGGCCATGGCCTGGCGGTAGCCCCGGGCGGTGGCGGCCATGAAGGCGGTGAGCACCTCGGGCCGCTCGGCGATCTCCTCCTCGCTGGTGGCCAGCATGGGCGTGTACCAGTCGGGGATGCAGTCGTCGTGGTCCACGAAGGGGATGGTGGCGGTGTCCAGCCCGTCGATCTCGGCCAGGCGGATGCCGTCCCACCCGTCGAAGATCCACACCGCGTCGTACTGGTCGGCGGTCAGCCCCACCCGGTAGTCGGCTTCGCCCACCTCGGCGAAGCGCACCGTGTCGGGGTCGCCGCCGTCGCACCGGACCATGGCCCGGACCAGGGCCTCCTCCAGCACCCCGCCGTAGCCGCCGTAGGTCTTGCCGGCCAGGTCCCGGGGCCGGGTGATGCCGTCGGCGGCCAGGGACAGGAGGCTGGAGGTGTTGTGCTCGACGACCCCGGCCAGGCCGACCACGGGGACGCCGGTGGCCCGGGCCGGGATCAGCTCCTCCTGCACGGTGAAGGCCACGTCGGCCTCGCCGGCGGCCAGCAGGGGCAGGGACCCCGCGTCGCCGGGCTCGACGATCTCCACGTCCAGGCCGGCCTCGGCGTACCAGCCCTCGGCCTGGGCCAGGTAGACCCCGGCGTGGTTGGTGTTGGGGCTCCACTCCAGGACCACGGTGACCGTCTGGCGGCCCCCGGCCGCGGTGCCGCCGTCCCCCCCCTCGTCGCCCCCGCAGCCCACGGCGGCCAGGAGCAGGACCAGGGCCACCAGCGGGGACAGGTGGGCGGGACGGGGGCGGGTGGTGGTCACGGGGACACCTCGGAGGGGACGACGGGGACGGACGGGGTGAGCGGGACGGCGACGGGGCGGCCCGAGGCGCCCTGCCAGGGGGCGGCCAGGCGGCCGAGCAGGCCGGCCAGGCCGTAGAGGGCGGCGGACAGGAGGGCCACGGCGGCCACGGCCACGAAGATGCGGTCGACCAGGAAGCTCTGCTTGGAGCGGTTGATGAACACGCCCAGGCCCCGGTCGCCGCCGTTGGCCTCGCCGATGACGGCGCCGGCCACCGCGTAGGCCGACGAGATGCGCAGGCCGGCGAAGAAGGCGGGCACGGCGGCGGGGAGGCGCACGACCCGCAGCAGCGTGCCGGTGCGCCCGCCCAGGGCCCGCACCAGGTCCACCAGCTCGTCGTCGGCCCCGTCCAGGCCGGCCGTGGTGCTCACCACCACCGGGAAGAAGGTGATGAGGGCGACCAGCACCACCTTGGGGGTGAGGCCGATGCCGAACCAGATGAGGAACAGCGGGGCCAGCACGATCATGGGGACGGTCTGGCTGGCCACCAGCACCGGGCCCAGGCTGCGCCGGGCCAGGGGCACGGCCACCACCAGCAGGGCCAGGCCCGCCCCCATCAGGGCCCCGAGGCCCAGGCCCAGCACCGTCTCGGTCAGGGTGGCCTCCAGGTGGCGGGGCAGCAGGTGGGCCGAGTCGACCGCGGTGCGGGCCACCCGGCTGGGGGCGGGCAGCACGTAGTGGGGCGTGCCCCGGGCCCGGACCCAGGCCTCCCAGCCGGCCAGGAGCACGGCCACCAGGGCCACGGGGGGCAGGGCCCGAGCGGCCAGCCCGGTCCCGGGACTCCGGGCGGCGGGGACGTCACGGCGGCCCGGGGTCACGCCGGTCCCCCGCGCTGTTCGGCCCCGGGCGGGAGCCCGCCGGCGGCCGGGTCCCCCGCCGGCCGGGGGGGCACGACCGGGCGGCGGTCGGCGGCCGGGTCGAGGGCGTGGGGCCGGATGACAGCCACGACGCCCTGCCCCACCCGGACCCGGGCCGGGCGGGCGGCCACCTCGTTGCTCATGCCCCAGGTGGTGCCGGGCCGCAGGGTGGCCCCGGCCAGGGGCCAGCGCAGGCCCTCGGTGTCCACCCCGGTGGCCGGCCCGTTGATCGGGACCAGCGACACCGTCTCGGCCACCCGGGCCCCCACCACCACCTCGTCGGTGGCCATGAGCAGGTGGGCGACCCCCATCCAGGCCTCCACCACCCGGCCGGGGGCGGCCGCCGCGGCGATGGCGCCCAGGTTGGCCAGGGCGTGGTCGATCCGGCCGCCGTCGCCCCCCACCACCACGATCCGGGCCGGCTGGTGGTCCAGGGCGGCGGCCAGGGCCAGCTCCAGGTCGGTGGCGTCCTTGTCGGGGGGGTGGCGCTCGATGCGGGTCCCGCCGGCAGCCAGGTCGGCCTGCCGGGCCTCGCTGAGCGAGTCCATGTCGCCCACCAGGAGGTCGATGTCCAGGCCCAGGGCGGGGGCCAGGCCGGCCCCCGAGTCGGCCGCCACCACCAGGTCGGCGGGGGGCAGGGCCAGGGCCGGGTGGGGGGCCGCGCCCCCGGTGAGGACCACGACGGTGGGGCGTCGGCCCGGCGGGCGCGCCGGGAGCCCGGGGCGGTCCGATGGCGGGAGTGGTGTCATGCGCGTCCCTCCGCTGGCATTACCCAGAGCAGGTTCACGGGTCGGTGGAGCGCCGGCCGCCCCGACGGATCGAGGCGACGGCCGTCCACCCTCTCAGCCCGGCTGCCCCGAGCTCCCCGGCGGTCACCGCCCAACCTAGCGGACGGTTCCGCCGGTACCGTGGGCCCATGGGACCGGTGCTGGATCCCCGTGCCGCGGTCCGGGCCCTGGCCCGGGCGGTGGAGCCGGGCCGCGGGGGCGAGCCGGCCGGGGCGGCCGACGTCCTCGACGTCGACGATCCCGACCCCGGGTGGTTCGGCCCCGACAGCGCGGCGTGGCGCCTGCACGGCGACGCCGCCACCGTCATCGCGGGCTTCCGGGCCCTGCTCCTCCAGGCCCTGCACCCGCTGGTCATGGCCGGGGTGGCCCAACACTCGTCGTTCCGCCACGACCCGTGGGGCCGCCTGGACCGCACGGCCCGGTTCCTGGTGGCCACCGTCTACGGGGGCACCGCCGATGCCGAGCGGGCGGTGGCGGTGGTGCGCCGGGTCCACCGCCACGTGCGGGGGACGGCCCCCGACGGCCGGCCCTACGACGCCGCCGATGCGCACCTGGTGACCTTCGTGCACGTCACCGAGATCGACTCGTTCCTGGCCGCCGACCGGGCCTATGCCCGCCGGCCCCTGAACCGGGCCGAGGCCGATCGCTACTGCGCCGAGATGGCGGTGGTGGCCGAGCGCCTGGGGGGCGAGCCGGCCCCCCGCACCGCGGCGGCCACCCGGGCCTGGCTGGCCGAGCGCCGGCCCGAGCTGGGCCTGGGCCGGGACGGCCGGGCCACGGTGCGCTTCCTGCTCAACCCGCCGGTGCCCCTGCTGGCCCGGCCGGCCCACGCCGCGGTGGCCACCGCCGCGGTGGGGCTGTTGCCCGGGTGGGCCCAGCGGTCGCTCCTGCTGCCGGCCGTGCCGCCGGTGGACGCCCTGGTGGTTCGGCCCGGGGTCAACGTCCTGCTGGCCACGTTCCACTGGGCCTTCCCCTCCGGTGGGAGCCTGGCCGATCGCCGGGCCCGGGCGGTGGCCGCCGGGGCCTGAGGGGACGGCTGGGGCCGAGGCCTCCCGGTACGGTGCCGGGCATGCGTCGCACCCTGTTCTCCGACGAGCACGACCAGTTCCGGGCCAGCGTCCGGGCCTTCGTCGAGAAGGAGGTCGTCCCCTCGTTCCTGGACTGGGAGCGGGACGGGATCGTGCCCCGGGAGCTGTTCGCGGCGGCCGGGTCGCACGGGTTCCTGGGCATGGCCGTGCCCGAGCGCCACGGCGGCGGCGGGGTCGACGACTTCCGCTTCAACCTGATCCTGGGCGAGGAGCTGGCCTACGCCGGGACGGGAGGGGCCGGCCTGGGCCTGACCCTCCACAACGACATCTGCCTGCCGTACTTCCTGTCGCTGGCCACCGAGGAGCAGAAGGAGCGCTGGCTGCCCGGCATCTGCTCCGGTGAGCTGGTCACCGCCATCGCCATGACCGAGCCGGCCATCGGCTCCGACCTGGCCGGCATGGCCACCACCGCCTTTCGCGACGGCGACCGCTACGTCGTGAACGGGTCCAAGACCTTCATCACCAACGGCATCAACGCCGACCTGGTCATCACCGCGGTGAAGACCGACCCGACCCAGCGCCACAAGGGCATGAGCCTGGTGGTGCTGGAGCGGGGCATGGCCGGCTTCGAGCGGGGCCGCAACCTCGAGAAGGTGGGCCTCCACAGCCAGGACACGGCCGAGCTGTTCCTGACCGACGTTGAGGTGCCGGTGGAGAACCTGCTGGGCGCCGAGGGGCAGGGCTTCGTCCACCTGGTCCACAACCTGCCCCAGGAGCGGCTGTCCATCGCCGCCGCCGGCGTGGCCGCGGCCGAGGCCGCCCTGGGGTGGACCCTGGACTACGTGAAGGAGCGCACCGCCTTCGGCCAGCCGGTGGGCTCGTTCCAGAACAGCCGCTTCGAGCTGGCCACCCTGCGCACCGAGATCGACATCGCCCGGGTGTTCGTGGACCGCTGCGTCGAGGCCCTGGATGCCGGCGAGCTGACCGCCGAGGAGGCGGCCGAGGCCAAGTGGTGGTGCACCGAGCTGCAGAAGCGCACCGTGGACCGCTGCCTGCAGCTCCACGGGGGCTACGGCTACATGCTCGAGTACCCCATCGCCCGGGCCTACCTGGACGCCCGCATCACCACCATCTACGGGGGCACCACCGAGATCATGAAGGAGATCGTGGGCCGCTCCCTGGGGGTCTGAGCACCCCGACGGCCGGGGCCGGGGCCGCCGTAGGGTGCGGGCCCATGGTCGACACCGCCACCGCCCGCCGGCTCTACCAGCGCCTCGAGCCGCTGCACGCCTTCGTCTACTTCTCGCCCGAGGCCAACCTCCGGTACCAGCAGCTCGGCCTGGCCGGCCAGGACGGCTACTTCGCCTCCCGGGCCGCGGCCATGGGCGCGGTGGGCTCCGAGGTGGTGGTGGCCACCTTCTTCAACTTCCAGCCCGCGCTGGTGCGCGCCGCCCTGCCCGGGGCCTGGGACGTGACCTCGCCCCGGGAGGTGCTGGAGGCCCGCCTGGACGGGGCCGACGAGACGCTGCGCCGGGTGCTGGGCGACCTGGTCGACCACCCCGACCTGGCCGAGGTGGTCGACCTGGCCCGCACCGCGGCGGAGGCCTGCTCCCCCCAGGGCCGGCCCCTGTACGCGGCCCACGCCGCCCTGGCCTGGCCCGAGCCGCTGCACCTCCAGCTGTTCCACGCCGTGACCCTGCTGCGCGAGCACCGGGGTGACGGCCACGTCGCGGCCCTGACCCTGGAGAACCTGAACCACGGCGACGTGCTGGTCACCCACGCGGCCAGCGAGGCCATGGGCCTGCCGGAGGAGATCCTCCAGCTCACCCGGGGCTTCACCGACGAGGAGTGGCAGGCGGCCAAGGGCAGCCTCCGGGACCGGGGCATCCTGGACGCCGAGGGGCGCCTCACGGCCGAGGGCACGGCCCTGCGCCAGCGCATCGAGGACCGCACCGACGACGCCGCCCTCCCCCCGTGGCAGGCCCTGGGCGACGACGGCTGCGCCCGGCTCCTGGAGCTGTCGGCCCCGTTCAGCCGGGCCGTGGTCAAGAGCGGGGTCTTCGGGGGGCGGGCCCGGGGCTGACGGCGGGCCGGAACCCGCAGGCCCGACGGCGCCCCCACCGGCCATGATCCGGAGGTGATCGCCCTGGGACCCCATCGCTTCAGCACCCACGACGCCGAGGCCACCGTGGGCCACGGCCCCCTGCTGGTCGACCTGCTCACCGACGGGCTGCCCGAGGGCGCCGTCGACGGGGCGACGGCGACCACCCTGGCCGGCCACCGGGCCGCCGTGGTCGGCGTGGTGGAGGACGAGGGCGCACCCCTGGAGGAGCGCCTGGCCGCGGTGTGGGACCGGTGGCGGGCCGCAGCCGCCGCCCTGCGGGCCTCCGGCGCTCTGGGGCCGGCGGCCGAGGGGACGGTGGCCCACCTGGCCACCTCGGACGGGGGCGTGCCCAAGGCCTCGGTCGATCGGGTGGAGGTGACCTGGGGCGGGGTGGTCGGTGACCGCCAGGCCAAGCGCGAGCACCACGGCCGGCCCTGGCAGGCCCTGTGCCTGTGGAGCACCGAGGTCATCGACGGCTTCGTGGCCGCCGGCGACCGGCTGGCCCCGGGCCGGGCCGGCGAGAACGTGACGGTCACCGGCCTGCCCTGGGACCGGGTCCGGCCCGGGGCCCTGCTGACCCTGGGTGCCGTGACCTGCGAGGTGTGGGCCTGGTCCCTGCCGTGTCGCAACAACGCCCAGTGGTTCGCCGACGGCCGGTTCGACCGCATGCACCACAGCCGGGGCCCGGTGAGCCGGGTCTACGCCGCGGTGGTGGAGCCCGGGGCCATCGCGGTGGGCGACCGGGTGGTGCTGGCCGGCCCCTGAGGCCGCTACCAGTCGGTGGGGGCGTAGTCCTTCAGGAACTGGCCCCACACGTGGGTGCCGGTGTTGAAGCCGTCGATGATGGGGTCGACGATGCGGGCCGCCCCGTCCACGATGTCGAGGGGCGGGTGGAAGCGGTGCTCGGCCCGCTTCTGCTCGGCGATGGCCGCCGGGTCCTCGTCGCTGACCCAGCCGGTGTCCACGCTGTTCATGTGGATGCCCTCGGCGTGGTAGTCGGCGGCCGAGGTGCGGGTCATCATGTTGAGGGCGGCCTTGGCCATGTTGGTGTGGGGGTGCTTGGTGGTCTTGAACCGCCGGTAGAACTGGCCCTCCACGGCCGAGACGTTGACGATGTGCTTGTCCCGCTCCGGGGTGCGCAGCAGCAGCGGCTTGAGCCGGGCGTTGAGCACGAACGGGGCCACGGCGTTGACCAGCTGGGTCTCCAGCAGCTCCACGGTGGGCACCTCGTGCAGGGTGAGGCGCCACGAGTTGCGACCCCGCAGGTCGACCTGCTGGAGGTCCTGGTCCAGGCGCCCGGCCGGGAACAGGCGCCCGTCGGGCCGGTCCTCGGGCAGCAGCCGGGCCTGGGACAGCAGGGCGGCCCGGGCCGAGGGGTCGAGGTCGCGCCCCTCCCCGAGGGCCGGCACCCCGTCGACCAGGTGGGCCCCCCGCAGGCCGTCGTGGTCGCCCAGGAGGGCCCGGGCCTCGGCCGGCAGGGTGGCCAGGGCCGCGGTCTCGGCCTCCATCATGTGGGCGTAGAAGTCGGGGGGGCGGCGCACGGTCTGGCAGGCGTTGTTGACCACGAAGTCCAGGCGGTGGCGGGTGGCCAGCAGGTGGCGGCACAGGTCCTCGACGCTGGGGGTGTGGCGGAGGTCGAGGCCGAAGATCTCCAGGCGGTCGGCCCACTCGGCGCCATCGGGCTCCCGGGCGTAGCGGAGGGCGGCGTCGCGGGGGAACCGGGTGGTGACGATGAGCGACGCCCCGGCCCGCAGCAGCTTGATCCCGGCCTGGTAGCCGATCTTGACCCGCCCGCCGGTGAGCAGGGCCACCCGGCCCGTCAGGTCGGCGGTCTCGGTGCGCTTGGCGTGGTTGTGCTCGGCGCACGGGGGGCAGAGCTGGTCGTAGAAGTGGTGGACCCGGTCGTAGTGCCGCTTGCACACGTAGCAGTGCCGTTCCTCCCCCACCGCGGCGGGGTCGGCCCGGGCCTCGTCCTCGCCGTCCACCTCGACGGGCTCGCCGTCCTCGGGGGCGAACACGTTGGGCGTGGTGAACACCGGCCGGGCCCGCAGGGAACGGATGCCGGTGGCGTCCAGCACCTGCTCGTCGCGCTGGCGCTTCTCGACCTTCTCCCGGCGGCGCCGGGCCTTGGCCTGCCGCCGGCGGGCCTCGACGTCGGGGCTGAACACGTCGCCGGCGGCGTTGAGGAAGCGGACCCGCTCGTCCTCGGGCAGGGCCCGCAGGTGGGACCGGTCGGCGGCCACCGCCTCCAGCAGCTCGGTGGCGGCCCGCAACCGGTCGGCCACGTCGTCGGGGTGCTCGTCCCCCCGCTCCTCGCTCACCGCCCGTCCAGCCGACGGCGGGCGGCGGCCAGGCGGTCCGCCTCGCCGGGGTCGTGGATCGAGGCGGCCAGCTTGGCCAGGGCGCTCCGCCACCGGGCCCGGAGCCGTTCCCCCGCCGCGGTGTCGGTGACGGCCGCGTCGGGGCCCTCGACCCAGGCCAGGTCGGCCTCCATGAGGGCGATCTGGTGCTCGACCTCGGTGTGGCGGGCGACGACGAGGGGGAGCCGGTCGGCCTTGGCCGGGGGGTAGTCGGTGCCGCCCACCAGGTCGTGGGGCTCCATGTCGAAGGTGCCGGCCAGCAGGGTGACGGTGCGGGCATCGGGCGAGTTGATGCCCGCCTCCAGGTGCGAGACCGCCACCCGGGAGATGCCGAGGCGGTCGGCCAGCTGCTGCTGGGTCCAGCCCCGCCCGGTGCGCAGCACGCCGATGCGCACCGCCAGCGAGCTGGTGCCCGTCGGCCGGCCCGGCCACGTGGGCTCCCAGGTCGTCACCCTCCCAGGGTGCCACGTGGTGGTGGGCCGATCCCGGTCCGCCCCGACCTCGGCGTCATCGTGCCAACCCAGTTGGCAGACGGGCCGGGCCGGGTCGTCCACACTCGCCCCCATGACCAAGCGTGCGCTCATCACCGGCATCACCGGCCAGGACGGCTCCTACCTGGCCGAGCTCCTGCTCGACAAGGGCTACGAGGTCATCGGCATGGTGCGCCGCAGCTCGACGGTGAACTTCGAGCGCATCGCCCACATCCAGGACCGCATCACCTTCGTCCCCGGCGACCTGCTGGACGAGGTGTCGATGATCAACATCCTCTCCGAGCACCGCCCGGAGGAGGTCTACAACCTGGCCGCCCAGTCGTTCGTGCAGACCAGCTTCGGCCAGCCCGTCCTGACCGGCGAGATCACCGGCCTGGGCGTGACCCGCATCCTGGACGCCATCCGCATCGCGGATCCGTCCATCCGCTTCTACCAGGCGTCGTCGTCGGAGATGTTCGGCAAGGTGGTCGAGGTCCCGCAGTCCGAGGCCACGCCCTTCTACCCCCGCTCCCCCTACGGCGTGGCCAAGGTCTACGGCCACTGGATCACGGTGAACTACCGGGAGTCCTACGACCTCCACGCCTCCAGCGGCATCCTGTTCAACCACGAGTCGCCTCGCCGGGGCCTGGAGTTCGTGACCCGCAAGATCAGCCACGCCGTGGCCCGCATCAAGCTGGGCCAGCAGGACGAGCTGCGCCTGGGCAACCTCGACGCCCAGCGCGACTGGGGCTTCGCCGGCGACTACGTCGACGCCATGTGGCGCATGCTCCAGCAGGACGGCCCCGACGACTACGTGGTGGCCACCGGCGAGACCCACCCGGTCCGCGAGTTCTGCGAGCTGGCCTTCGGCCACGTGGGCCTGGACTACGAGCAGTACGTGAAGATCGACGAGCGCTTCTTCCGCCCCGCCGAGGTCGAACTGCTGGTGGGCACGCCGGAGAAGGCCCGGAAGGTCCTGGAGTGGACGCCCACGACGTCGTTCCCGGAGCTGGTCCGGATGATGGTCGACGGTGACCTGGCCCTCCTCAGCGGTGACCTCGACAGCATCCGCTGAGGGGGCCGCGGGCGCCCGTCGGTAGGGTCCCCCCGTGATCTGCGTGCTGGCCGGGGGCGTGGGGGCGGCCCGCCTGCTGGCCGGGCTGGTGCAGGTGGTCCCGCCGGCCGAGATCACGGTCATCGGGAACGTGGGCGACGACGTGGAGCTGCACGGGCTGCACGTGTCGCCCGACCTGGACACCATCACCTACACCCTGGCCGACCAGGTCGACCCCGAGCGGGGCTGGGGCCTGCGGGACGAGACGTGGCGGGCCATGGAGATGGTGGGCCGCTACGGGGGCATCGACTGGTTCAACCTGGGGGACCGGGACCTGGGCACCCACCTGTACCGCACCCAGCGGCTGGCCGAGGGGGCGGCGCTGAGCACCGTCACCGCCGAGATCGTGGCCGCCTGGGACCTGGGCCTGACCCTGCTCCCGGTCACCGACGACCCGCTGCGCACCCGGGTCACGGTGGTCGACCCCGACGCCGAGCGGGAGGTCGGTTTCCAGGAGTGGTTCGTGCAGCGCCGCCACGCCGTGCCCGTGACCGGCCTGCGCTTCGTGGGCGCCGCCGACGCCCTGCCGGCCCCCGGCGTGCTGGAGGCCCTGGACGCGGCCGAGGCCGTCGTCGTCGCCCCGTCCAACCCCCTGGTCTCCATCGGGCCCCTGCTGGCCGTGGACCAGGTGGCCGAGGCGGTGCGGGCCCGGCGGGCCACCACGGTGGCGGTGTCGCCCATCGTGGCCGGCGCCGCCCTCAAGGGCCCGGCCGACCGGCTGATGGCCGACCTGGGCCACGAGCCGTCGGTGGCCGGCGTGGCCCGCCTCTACCGCGACGTGGCCTCCACCCTGGTGATCGACGGGGCCGACGCCGGAGCCGCCGAGGCGGTGGCGGCCGAGGGCGTGACCCCCGTGGTGGCCCGCACCGTCATGTCGGACCGGGACGTGGCCGCCGGCCTGGCCCGGGCCGTGCTGGCCACGGTGGGCGTGGAGACCTGGTCGTGAGCCACGGCCCGGCGGGACCCACGCCCGCACCGGCCCGGCTGGAGGTGTGGGGCGTGCGTGGCATCGGGGAGGTGACCCGGGCCGCGGACGTGGCCGGGATGATCGCCGGCGCGGTGCGGGCCCAGGGCGACGAGCTGCGCGACGGCGACGTGGTGGTGGTGACCCAGAAGGTGGTGTCCAAGGCCGAGGGCATGCTCGTGGCCGTGGACCCCGATGATCCTCGGGGGCACAAGCCGCTGGTCGAGCGGGAGTCGGTGCGCGTCCTGCGCCGCCGGGGGGACCTGGTGATCAGCGAGACCCGCCACGGGTTCGTGTGCGCCAACGCCGGCATCGACCTGTCCAACGTGGACCGGGGCTGGGCGGCGCTGCTGCCCGAGGATTCGGACCGCTCGGCCCGGCGCATCCGCGACGGCCTGCGCGGGCGCTTCGGCGTCACCGTCGGCGTGATCGTGAGCGACACCTTCGGGCGGACCTGGCGCCGCGGGGTGACCGACGTGGCCATCGGCTGCGCCGGCGTGGCCGCGGTGGTCGACCTGCGGGGCACGACCGACGCGCTGGGACGCGAGCTGCAGGTCACCGAGGTGGCGGTGGCGGACGAGCTGGCGGCCGCCGCCGAACTGGTGATGGGTAAGTCATCGGGGATCCCGGCGGCGGTCGTGCGGGGGGTGGACGCGGGCTGGTTCCGCACGGGCAGCGTGCGCGACGAGATCGTGCGGCGGCCCCACGAGGACCTGTTCCGGTAACCCGCTCGGGGGGTTTCAGTCGGGGTCGGGCAGGCGGGCGCCGCTGAGCTGCGCGCCGGGCTCGACGGTGCCCTCGCCGATCACCGACAGGTCGGTGAGCGTGGCCCCCCGGCCGACGACCACGCCGGTCCCCACGATCGAGCCCAGCACCTGGGCGCCCGGCTCCACGACCGAGCCGGGGAGCAGCACGCTGTCGACGACCTTGGCGTCACCCTGCACGTGGGCGCCGCCCATGACCACGGAATGGTCCACCGAGGCGGCGTCGTCCACACGCGCGTCGGGCGCCACCGCCGCCTCCGACCCGCCCCGGACCCCGTCGATCAGGTCCAACTGCGACTGCAGGTAGGTCTCCGGCGTGCCGGCGTCGATCCAGTAGCAGTCGTCGTGCAGGCCGAACAGGCTGCCGCCGGCCACCATGGCGGGGAACGTCTCCCGCTCGATG